>NZ_JAVJQN010000236.1:0-33928 GCF_040218245.1 Coleofasciculus sp. E1-EBD-02
ACCAACCGAACACAACCCAACGTGCGGCGCAAGAGTTGTTCTTGTTCCGGCGTTGGGTAAAAGCGGTATTGGTAGGCGCGTTGAGTCATGCCTCACATTCTATCACATTCCCTGTAAAAACTGTAAACGGTAACCGGAGGCGCGGCTTTCCTCCCGTCGCTAAAAGCGAGGGTCGGAAAGCCGCTTGCGAAAGATGACTTTCGTTTGCGCCAGATGTGTCATGGCGCGTCTGGAACATGCATCGTCTACATCCTCTACTACCTATGGAGTTTGAACGGATGCCCGATCATTGGGTTCCTCGGCAATTGCCTGGTTGAGAACGTCTAGGGCTTTTACATATTGGGGATCGTCTGGTGTACCAATTTTAGTCCGATCCATCTGTAATGCCTTGCGTTGTTCCTCAGTCAGTTCTATGACAATATCTGGCGGAATCCCTGCCTTATTAATATCACGACCACTGGGCGTCAAATACTTCGCAATAGTCACCGCCAAACCCGAACCATCTCCGAGTCCGCGTACTGATTGTACCAAGCCTTTGCCAAAGGTCTGAGTTCCGACTAATGTGGCTCGTTCGTTATCCTGCAAAGCGCCCGACAGAATTTCACTAGCACTAGCTGAACCGCCATCGACTAGGACAACTAACGGTTTATCGGTCAAGGCTCGGTTTCTGGCGACCTCTTCATTTGAACTACCCTGACGATTCACCGTAGACACAATCTTGCCTTTATCAAGCCACATACGGGCAATCTCAATACTAGAGTAGAGTAATCCGCCCGGATTAGAGCGCAAATCCAAGATGTAGCCATTAACATCCTGCGTCTCTAACTCCTTAATCGCGTCTCGCATTTCCTGTGCCGCGATCGCGCTAAACTGATTCAAGCGAATATAACCAATCTCACCCGTGGGTGTACTCCGATAACTGTAGCGTACTGGATGAATCTCAATCCGCGCCCGTGTGATTGTATAGTCGATTTCCTCCTCGTCGCGTTGAATGGTAAGGGTCACATCAGTACCCGGTTTCCCGCGAATCAGTTGCACGGCGTCATTCACATCCATACCTTCGGTACTCTGACCGTCAATCTTGACGATTAGATCCTTGGCGAGAATACCTGCTTGAAATGCTGGTGTATCCTCAATTGGCGAAATCACCACCAACTTTTTCGTGTCCTCATCCTGGGCGATTTGAATCCCCACACCCGTTAATTCCCCAGAGGTATCAATTTGCATGTTTTTGAACTCTTCGGGGTCCATGAATCGGGTATAGGGATCGTCCAGCGTCTCGAGCATTTCCCGAATGGCTTCGTAAGCTTCTTCCTTGTCAGAATACTCACGGTTTAAATAATCATTCCGAACGGCTCGCCAATCCACCTGGTTGAAGGTAGCATCTACATACTGGCGATCGATAATTTGCCAGACTTCATCAACTAGCTCTTTGGGGCTTTCCTGGAAGAAAGCCTGACTTTGAGATAAATGCAGACCAGCCCCTGTAACTGCAACCGTTGTTAAGACTACTGCGGTCGCCCCGACCACGAGGCTACGTTTTGTAATTACCATAATCCTTTCACAAGCTGGAGGAAAACGACTGCAAAGGAATTACGCTCACTCTAACACAGGCTATGCCAGCACGCTCCTGTTGCACATCTTTGTTATCCATCCTAACTTGCTTGCAGTCCGGATGATAAGGTTGTTGAGTTTTAAATTAGGACGGGTGAAGGGGAATGCGGCTGTATTTGTCCTGGCTCAATCCCTACAGTGTATACCTATCATGCTTTTCAGGCATTCAATCGGTTACGGCTCCCCTCCCCGCCGCCAAACAAATTCAGTAGACCGAAAACTTTTCGGTTGACATCTCAGGGGAGCAGAGGAACCGGGGAGCAGAGGAGCAAGGAAAAATTCAATCAACGAAACAACTGGGGATAAATCTGTCGCCAAGCCAACCCAGCAAAAAGACCCATTCCCAAGAGTAGCCCGATTAACTGCAAAAACCAGAAATTGGGTAATCCGAGGGGCCAGCGCAATAGGTCAACCAGAGCAGCAAGGGGCAATAGGTTGGCAATATTACCCAGTATGGGCGGTAACGTTTCGCGGGGAAAGTACGTCCCACAGAAGGTAAACATGGGGACGATGAATAAGAAAAGTGGCACGTTAATTTGGTCAATCGTTCGCATGATTCCCGCCGTAAACAGTCCCATAACGCCAAATAGCATACTGCCCAAAATAATTAGGGGCAATGATATCAGTAAATGCCAGCCTGAGTAGAGTCCCCACGCCACAGCCACTAACCCCGTCAAGCTACCTGCGATTGTTCCTTTGGTCGTTGCCCATAGCCAGTCCCCCAAAAATACTTCTGTGAAGCTTAACGGCGCTGTGAGTAAAGCTTGCCATGTTTTTTGGAATTTGAGGCGAATAAAACTGCCAAAAGCGCCCTCGAAAAAGGATTGGAATAGCACGCCAATTCCTATCATACCAGGGGCAATAAATTGTAAGTAGGGAACCGTTTCACCGTGGTAGGTAACATCGCCGACTAAGGGACTAAGCCCATAGCCAAAAGAGCGATACCATGTTTGATACTGATGGGCGAGTTGGTGGAGGATTTCTGCGGAAATGCCCTCAATTTCTACCACCTCTGTGCCAACAGTACGCTCAATCAACTCCTCAGGTGTGCCTTGGTCAATCATTTTACCCTGTTGGAGTAAAATTAGGCGATCGCACAATCGTTGGGCTTCATCCATATAGTGGGTTGTCAACAGCACTCCACAGCCCTTTTGCTTAAGTTGACTGACTAACTTCCAAAAATCTTGTCGCGCATGGGGATCAAGTCCAGTTGTCGGTTCATCCAGAAACACCACTTGCGGCTGATTAATCAACGCCCGTGCTAACACTAGACGCCGCTTCATCCCACCAGACAGTTGATCAACCCGATGTTTAGCATAATCTTGCAACCCCACTTGCGCCAGTAACTCCCCTGCCCGTTCCCGAGCCGCTTTGCCGACAATCTGGTAGTGATGGGCAAAGAAAATCAAGTTATCGAAGACACTAAAATCCGGGTCTAGATTATCGTCTTGAGTTACAATTCCCATCGAAGAACGCGCCAAACGTCCTTGAGATTGGATTTGATACTGTCCAAGTTGAACAAAACCTCGACTGGGAATTACTGCACCATAGAGCATTCCTACTGTCGTAGTTTTCCCGGCACCATTGGGACCAAGCAGACCCAAAATTTCTCCAGAATTCAGGGTAAAATTGACACCTTGAACAACATGGTTTGAACCATAAGATTTCCATAAGTCATAAGCCGTGAGTACCACAGATTGGGTTTGAGGTTGAGCCGTTGTCAGAGTCATAAGTAATGGTGATTACACCGCCGATTGTTTACGTTGTCGTCAAGAAAATAGAGTCAGATCGAACAGTCCCAAGGTAAGCTTCATTAGCATGTAGTATGCTGTATTACGGTTTAAATCAAGCTATCACAGGCGGTGAAGACTTCACCTCACCCAATCAGGTTATTGGTCTTATGTCTTATGTCTTATGTCATTCGTTATTTAATTTGAATTGTTAATTCCGGCTTCACCAGCCCTACTCCTGTTGTCCCAGATTTTGAGATAGACCACTTCCAAGTGATTCTGAAGCTCACTTTTACCTATAATCTAAATAACGCGATCGCACACCCGAACTCAATTCCCCATGAAATTTACACGCATCAAGGTCAACCCCAATCATCAGGGCGGAGTTCCTTGTATCAGGGGTCTGCGGTTTATCGCCTGCCCATCTAAAACTACAATAGAAATATGAATGAATCCAAACCCCTTACTATACAACTTCCCAAAAAAGATAGCGATCGCCTAGAAGCTGAAGCAAAAAGGCTGAATGTACCTCCTGAAGTCTTAGCCGTTATTTTACTGCAATTGAGTCTCGCCAAAGTCAATCCATCTATTAATGCTCTTGCTGCCCTCTGGCGACTAGGCGAACTTACGAAAGATGTGCCTCCCGTCGATCCCGTAGAGTTAATACGTGCAGGTCGAGAAGACGTGGAAAAGCGAGGTATGTTATAGTTAATGCCTATTTATTTCCCTCAGAGAGATTAGCCCCAGCCTTGGCTGAACTCGATGTCTTACCTATCTCTTATCATACCCTTCCTCTTGAGTCACGAATCGTTGAAATTGCATTGTCATTGAGTCGAAATAGTGCCTACGATGCAGCTTATCTGCTTCTTGCAGAAACATTGGCAGCTCAATTGTGGACATTAGACGGACCACTTTATCGCAATGCTGTTGGGCAAGGCTACCCAGTGCGGTTAGTAAGTTAGAGTAGTTGCGTGGTACACCTAATTTAGTGGATGACGCTTATACCCGGAAACTGTAGGGGCGCACAGACGTGCGCCCAATTTAATCGGTCACGCCACTACAATTAATCATCCCTTACAGGCAAAGGAGTCTCCAGAATTTCCATCAACAACTCCAGCCGGGAAGGACGAGACAACAGCGGAATCAGGTTTGGCAATGAGTAGTAGTCACCCGCAAAGGTAAACGTATCCACCTGCACTTGCCGTTCCCGCAACTTTTGTTCAATCCAGTCGTAGTAACTGCCCACCTTGACGATGATTACATTTGGCAGCACATTCAACTCCTGACAATAAGCATCAAAAGCGTTACCAAAATAGGGCGCGGTGTTTTCCCCTTGATCCGTCACCAAGATAAACTGTTCCACCAACTGCTTACGCCGACGCATCGCCTCAACGCTACAGCCGATGCTAGTACCACCACCAGCCCGGATGTGCTGAAATGCACGCTCCCAGTGGCTGTACAGATGCTCCTGCGGCAGATTATTCGCCAAGATATCGCCCAATCGGGTATCGCGACTCAGGCTTGCTTGGACGGGGTAGGGCATGGTGTCAAAGGCATAGACAAACAACTCCGCTTCTGTAATCCCCGAAATCAACGCCGCCAGGTGCTTACCCACCTCCAAGGCTTGATGCATGGAGCCAGACTTATCCACCAACAGCGCCGTCGGTTTAGCGATTTTGCCGCGCTTCTTCACCTGCTCATCCATGACGCGCTCCAACTGAGCGGTAGTGGCGAGATCTAACCCCGCCGCCTCAGCCGCAACTCGTCCCTTGAGGGCGGATACACGGCTATCAGATTGAGCCGCCGTCAGCTTTTCATCAATCAACGCCTTCACTTGGGGGTGTTCCATGGCTCCCCGCGCTTTGAGAGACTTGAGGTTATTAATCACCTCTTGGGGTGTCATGGAATTAATCAGGGCGACTAATACAGTGGGCGTGATTTGCTTAACCGCACCAATGGCAATCGTGTAAGGAATCTTATGCGCCACAATTTGCCGTGCTTGTTCGGTGGGAGTTGCTGCTTTTGCCAACTGCTTGAGCGCAAACGCCAAACTATCCTCCGGAGGAGCATCCTTAAACAGGATGGTATTCGCCCGCTCACTCGGCTTAATGTGTAAGGTAGCGTAGAGGTGCTTCATAGATTTACGTCCCCGCAACGCCGCACGGTCAAAAAATTGGGGCTGTTTTTCCCGCTTTTGCAAATAGCGCCGTACTGCGGTTCGGGCGGAACGAGGAACCTTCTGTTGATGCTGCTTCATGAAGTCCACAATTCGCGCCACTTGGTAAGGTGGAAACGTTTGCAGCAACATGAATCCGGCTTCCCGGTGTTCCGTTAACTGACTGGTCAACAGATTCCCGACAAAGACTTCTTTGTGATCACGAACATCCCCTTCTTTCTGATACCATACACCGAGGTGTCCATAGAAGATAGGGTCAAGTTCTACCATCATTTTGTGCAAGTCTGCAACCTTATTTAACTCTCGGTGAGGTGTGGTTAACAGACTGTTGAGCATTTCCAAACGCAAGTCGCGTTCTGCGGTATTCATAACAACCTCCTTTAAGAAAAGAATGGAGGCAAATGTCGCACGCTTTGACTAAAAATAGTGCCGCACAAGTTCAGAAAGCTGTTGAGTTTACCGTGACAGGGTAAGGATGTAAGCTTTCCCGGTTAGGGCGCGGCGACAACTGCCATTGTTGTTTGTAGAGAAGCAAGATGCTACGTCTCTACAGCAAAGGGTTTCAATTACTAGACTGGTGTTCTCGGAGAATTCTGTGTCAGATCAAAAACTGTTTTGAATTAAATTGAAAGATTTTAGGTCAGGTTCAATCCAATGCTGGCGTGCTTGCCAAGACATTAAATAATCGCGGCTATAATATTCGAGTGGTAGATGTGGATTCGTGTAATCCTGGATTAAACCATTAGCTAACGCTTCAAGGGATAGGTTTTTCCCTTTCGCAACTAGATATTGATCCACCATCTGCACCCAAAACAGTGTCAGGGTTTCATGGTAACCACTGTCTTTCGTGGTAATAATACCGATCGCCCGGTTATACTGTTGGATACCGTTGCGAATAAAATCAGTGGCTTTAGGTTGCGGATAATGGGTCAGATACCACAAAGCAACGATTAAATGTGCCTGATGCGTCCACTCATTTCGTGGTAGTGTCCCCTGCTCAAATGCCTGAATTAGACGTTCTATCTCAGCGAATGTCCAAGATTTGTTGATGCGATCGCGCATACCCAGAATCTCCTATTGAACAGAAACCCCAAGTTCAGAGGTTTCCAGCAGAGTTAAGGATTTAACCTGTGCAAAAATTTCAAAGGTTTTGACTAACATCGACGTTTCTCCCGTAATGTTAAAGCTAACGCGCAAGTCAAAAAAGCCGTTGGTTCATACACGGGAATCGAACCCGCGACACATCGATTTCAAGTCGATTGCTCTACCAGTGAGCTAGTATGTAAGCTTTTTTAGTTGGGGCGCGTTAGCACTCTTTATTTCTTCGGGCAAAATTGAAGGGATGAATCACTTCGCGCAAGTTAAAAAAGCCATTAGTCATACGCAGGATTTGAACCTGCATAATCTTGAGCCTAAATCAAGCGCCTTTTCCATTTGGCTAGTATGTAAGCTTTTTGGGTTGGGGCGCGAAGTGAATTTCAACACTTGCAAATAAGAGATATCCCGCGCAAGTTAGCAAAGCCTTATGACTTGGCGCTCTATCCATTTGAGCTATAGCTGCATTGAGTGCAGCTAGTAGGACTCGAACCTACAACCTCCCGCTTCGTAGGCGGAACAGTATGTAAGCTTCACAAGTAAGGGCGCGGGATATTGAATGCTGAATTTTAGATTTTGGATTGAAGAGAATTCGGTGAATTTACCGTTATTTGTACTCATCCAAAATCTGAGTGGATTGGTGCGATCGCGCAAGTTTAAGAAGCTTGTTTTTTTACACCTCTCCAAGAGGCGGAGAGGGCAGGAATCGAACCTACAATCTGAGTTGAAGTCAGACGTTACCAGTTTGTAAGCTTCTCCAGTTAGGGCGCGATCGCACCCGTAAATCTGGCGATGTATTGAGTGGGAATTCGCGCAAGTCAAAAAAGCGGTTTGTGTTTCTGAGCTACTCCCCCAAACAGTGGGGAAGAAAGGATTTGAACCTTTGCCAGTTCGATTATCAATCGAATGCTCTACCGTTTGTATGCTTTTCTAGTCAGGGCGCGAATTCCACTAATTTCTGATGTAAATGCTTTAACCGTAAACGGCTTCAGGACGGATGATTAGGTCGCCACTCGGACGCCGATCAATAACATAATCAGTTAAGCGATCGCGTCCTACCTCAAAATACTGGGCAATGCGTTCCTTGACAACCGAATCTTTCATCCCAACTTGAATACCAAGCTGACGTTCTGGAATATCATAGGAACGACCTTCAAAGCGAATGTGAACCATGCTGGCACCTCCTAGAACTTGATTTGATTGGTGTTTATCAATCTATCTGCGGAGCGAACATACTCATTTGGCTAAAACGACCAGCATTGAGTTAGGTTCACAAACACTGATAGTTCTTAGAGTAAGAATCGCCGCTCTAAAGAATAGATGGTTTGGCTATAACGGATTTGAGCAGTCATTTGATTTAGACTGTTATCATTTGACTCTAAACGTTCTTTTTCCGTCATAGATAGGGTTGAATTTCGCTGATTCGGTTTAGTATCCCACTCGATAGGTGTGAGAACATGGCGAACCAGAGGTGTATACAGGAATAGCATAATGAACCGATTCCGATTACAAAAATCCTGATTGACCTTCGTGAAAATTCCCGACGTTTTATTCGATTTTCAAGGTTCAGACTGGACGTTTGAGGTAGAGAGTTTTGCCTCTCATCTCTCTGTCATGTATTTATACTACATTTATACTACAAACTTGTCAATAGACTGGACAAAATTTTTTTCAGGGAGTTCCTGGGGCAAAGATGCAGGGGACGAGGGAAGCCTGTAGAGACGTTCCGGTGGAACGTCTGGAACATATTGGTCGGGCGTGGAACGTCTGGAACACATTGATCGGGGCGGGTTTAGTCACATTTAGGTAAAGCTAGAAACGATAATAGTAAAACCCGCCCCTACACACGTACTACGCCCGACTAGCGAAGCAAAGAGTCCTCCCCAATCAACAGACAATCCTTACCCTTAACTTTCAGCCGACGGCTTCCAAATCTTTAACCAAGCTAATATGAGTCTTTACGGTACTAAAACCAACAGATTCATAAAGCCGCAGCGCCCCCGACAAGTTTTTCGCATCAACGCCCAGTTTGGCGGTTTCCATCCCAGCCGCCTTGAGTTGTTGCATCCCAGCCAATAACATCACTCGTCCTAACCCTTGCTGACGAAAGCCTCGCCTTGTCCCCAGAACAGCAATCTCGCCTTCACAACGTCCGTTGCGTTGATTCTCTTCGGGATTCACACGACAGTAGCAGAACGCGGCATACGTTCCATCTGGAGTCACTGCAAGTAGACTCAATTCGGGCTTGTAGTATGGGTCTTGCCATTCATGTAATATGCGCTATCAGAAGGAACAATCCACAGCCGACCAAAACCAATAAGCTGATCATTGGCATCTTGCCAAAGACAGAGATCCCGTTCTTTATCAATAAAGGGGTCATCAAAGGATTGCTGGAGTTCCGTGACAGATGTGCCTTCCTCAAGCTGATCAACGGTTTCACAGGTATTGATCAAATTCGCGATCGCGTCTAAGTCGATTTCCCCACGATAGGGACGTCGGGTAATAATACTCATTCTGCAATATCCTTAACATAAGCGATTTGAGTGTGTGTGGTCTGGAAACCCACTGATTCGTATAACCGCCTCGCCCCGGAAGGGTTTTCCGCATCGACATACAGCATGGCGGTTTCCATTCCCTCGGTTTTCAACTGTTGCATCACGGCTTGTAACATACTGCGTGCTACACCCTGCTTGCGGTAACCGCGTCGCGTACCAACCGGATTAATCCAGCCCTGATTCCCATCTTTGGGGATGTAGCCGTCGCAAAAACCCGCCCAAGTACCATCAGGCGCGATCGCAACCACAGACAAGTCGGGTCGAAATTCGGGATTTTTCAGCTTATGGTTAAAGGCTTCAACGGTATCTGGGTGATAATTCCAGTGATCGATAAACGTATCGTTGAACAGTTCCACCCAAGCTTGAGCATCCTGTTCACCTTGAATCGGGCGCAAGGTAAAACCATCGGGTAACTGGGGTTCTGGTATCGGTTCAGACAGTGAACGCACCATGGTGAGAAAGTAGCGCTCAATCCGGAAACCACAGTTTTCCAGGAAAGTAATGCGTTCGGCTTGTTCAGCGCCAGCACCAGCCAGTAGTTTTACCGCCAGACAACGTTCTTGACAAACTTCCTGCATTCGTGATTCTGCCCAAGTGATAATGTTCCTGTATAGAGAATCAACCCGTTGCGTGGGATGAACACGAAACCAGAGAAAACCATCAACCGTTTCCCCAACTGTGGGAATCATTAACCCCGCCAATGCGATTAATTGACCCTCTGCATTTTCCCACAAGCGAATATCCCGTTGCTGATTAACTGAGGGTGCATCAAATTGCATTAATATCTCGGACACTGAGGGGTACTCGTTAGGCAAATCAACCGCTTCACAGGTTTTCAGGAAACGTGCGATCGCATCTAAGTCGGCTTTACCCCGATGAGGGCGCATGGTTAGAGTTGTCATAAAATTAAGCAGATAGGTCAGTTGCTGCAATTTAAGCAACTCAATCAGTAATTTACTACAGGTATACTACAAGTTGGGGCAGAAATAGCACTTCATCCTGTCGATTCACCCAACCGGGTGAACTCGTCGCTCAATCTGAAGAGGTGTCTGTCCCTCAATAAATGGACTACTGAAACTTTTACGTTAAGGATTCATTAACTTTTGAGGATGTACAATAGTGATGTTATGCTTACTATTCTAGATGTAAAATAGGCTGTACTAATTGTCAGATTATAGAACGTGAAAAAGGGTATAGTAAAACGCTGGAGATATATTACACCGTAGCTAAACAGTTTAAACGTTGATTTTCTATCTAAAGATATAGGTAGATTTTAATCGCTAGACTCATGTTTTTTTATGAGCCACCGTTTTTTTGTAAAATCATTATACATGAAGCGAACACATTAATAAAAAAACGCAGTTATTTTCAAAAAATATAATAGTCACTTTAGAGAATGTATGAAAAACATTTAAAGAGCAAACAAAGTTTATTCGGGGTTTACAAAAAAGCCTGGAAATGGTATCTTTGTACTAAGCCGTATAAGTAATCAAGAAATAGTCACAGTGACCCGAACATCCCCAGCAGAGACTTCACCAAAAGAAGTTGCCCCTATTTTTGCCCGCCACGAAACCTTCCACCCAAGGTTTAGTTGGCTCAAAAAAGGATTTGATGCGGCTTGTCAAGACTCCAGCGTATTTCTCAAAGACGATGCTCCTGTTATTTTAGGGGTGGGGAAGAACATGGTACGTTCTATTCGCTACTGGTGTCAAGCGTTTAAGGTTCTAGAAGAAGACAAACCGACTGATTTCGGTTGGAAAGTTCTCGGTGATAGGGGTTATGATCCATTTCTTGAAGATCCAGCTTAGTTATGGTTAATTCATTGGTTTCTGCTGAAACCTACTTGTGAAGCCGCTGCTTGGTACTACACCTTTAATGTATTCCGCCAAGTTGAATTTACATCTGAAGATTTGCTCAGAGGACTCAAAAACTATAGAACTGAATTAGGAACTCGTACTGCTGAATCGTCTCTCAAGAAAGATGTAACCTGTATTCTCCGTATGTATAGTCAGCCAGAAGGGAAAACGAAATTAATAGAAGACTCTATTGATTGCCCTTTTGCCGAACTTGGAATTATCCGGATGACAGTAGACGCAAAATACTATACTTTCCGCATTGGACAAAAAGTGAATCTTCCGGCTGAGATTATTGTTACGGCTTGTTTAGATTATGCTCAAACTCGTGGCAGTTCAAAAACCATTTCAGTTTCCAGTCTGACTTACGACTCGGGGAGTCCTGGGGTCGTCTTTAAACTCCCTGAAAGTGCGATTGCCGAAGCGATTGAGAAAACATCTCGTAGCAGGAAAGGAATTGCCCTTTCTGATACCGCTGGATTAGTCCAATTTTCGTTTACTCAAGACGCTACTCTACTTATAGAAGAGATATTAAATCAGTATTACCGAACGAGAGGTCATTCATGAATCGTCAAACGCTTGAACAATATTTTAGTCTCAATCGTCGTTACTCTCGTTCAGTGAATTTAGAGCGAGATTTAACTCGACCAGACGCTTTAAAGGGTTATGTTTTAACGGAACGGGCAGTGGATGCTTTGCGACGGATTTTAAACGGCTTAACCACGGCTGAAGCCAATCATGCTTGGACGTTAACCAGTGTTTATGGCACCGGAAAGTCAGCGTTTACCCATTATCTTACCTCTGTTTGCGCTCCTGCTCAGAGCCAGATGCGTTCCTCTGCTTTAGAAATTGCTCGGCATACACCATCCGCAGAAAGTAGTGACTATCAAGCGTTAACTAAACTTCCGGAAAAGGGTTTATTTCGAGCTGTAGCAACAGCAGCAAGAGAACCAATGAGTCATACAATTGTCCGGGGATTGCTGCGAGGAGCAGAGACGTTTTGGAGTTCTCCTGCTAAGCGGAATAAAATTACTGTGGTTCATAAGTTAGTGGATTTGGCAACCGAAATTGAGTCAGGAGAAATTATTGATAACCGAGAAATACCGGAGTTAGTCCAAGACGTGGCTAAGGCAGCGAATACGGGGGTATTTCTGGTTATTGACGAATTAGGGAAAAATCTGGAATATGCCGCTTATAACCAAGGGACAGAAGACCTCTATGTTTTACAACAATTAGCGGAACTTCCTGGAGACAGCAAAACTCCGATTTATATTTTAGGCATTCTCCATCAAGCCTTTGCCGAGTATGGACAACGATTAGCCACAGTTCAGCGGAATGAATGGGCGAAGATTCAGGGGCGATTTGAGGATATTCCGTTTACTGAATCGGCTGGACAAATGATGCGGTTAATCGAGAACGTGATTAACATGGAAGCCACTGATAAAATTGCCTGTCAAGTTCATGAATATGGTAACGAGTGGTCAGAGGGATTAGCAACAGTTTTAACAGGAGAGGAACTGCCAACTAATATCTTTAAGGGGGTTTATCCGCTACATCCTTTATCCGCCTTGGTGTTACCGACACTCTGTCATCGTTATGCCCAAAATGACCGTTCCTTATTTACGTTTCTCACCAGTGCTGAACCTTATGGGTTGAGAAACTTTCTCCAAACGGTTAGTCTTGATGGGGAGAGTTTCAGTTTGCCGACTCTAAAATTAGATTGGATTTACGACTATTTCATTGAAGCGGCGGGGATGGGACTGGCATCTCGTCCTAATCTACAACGATGGGTGGAAATCCAAGATTTGATTGCTGATGCGAGGTATTTAGAACCCGATTATCTTAAGGTGCTGAAAGCGATTGGTATTTTGAATCTGGTGACGACAACGGGGGCGACTCGGGCGACAAAGCGGTTAGTCACGTTGGCAATGTGTGACTTTCCCAATAACCAGAATCAACTTACCTATTGGGAAACCGTTATTGAGGGTCTTTTGCAAAAGGGAGTAATTACCCATCGTCGCACCATGGATGAACTGCGAATTTGGCAGGGGTCTGATTTTAATGTTGATCAAGCCCTGTCGGAGTATCTGGAAAAAGACCGTTCTTCCTTGGTCAATTTGCTATCATTTCTGCGTTCATTGCCACCAATTGTAGTACAACGGCACAGTTATAAAACAGGGACATTACGCTATTTTGAACGGCATTATCTGGATAGCACATTGGATTTAACTCAACTCCGGTGCGACAGTGCTGATGCGGATGGTTATGTGGGATATTGGGTGGATGATGAGTCACCAACTCAGGTTCCCGCCGTGACTGACGATGGCAAACCTTTGGTTTTACTGGGTGCAGCAAAACTAGATGTCCTGCGTTTACGTAGCCGGGAATATGCGGCTTTGAAAGCGATTCAAGATACAGCATCAGAATTACAATCGGATGGGGTAGCCCGCAAAGAAGTGCGCTTTCGGGTGGTTCAAGCCGAACAGCTTTTGGATGAAACCCTGGCGCAAGCCTTTGAGATGACAGGGAATGACCAGCAATGTTGGGTACAGGGGGAAGCAGAACGGATTAGTCACATTACGGATTTTAATGCCAAACTGTCCGAGGTGTGCGATCGCGTCTATGATCAAAGTCCGATTCTGTGGAATGAACTGATTAACCGTCGGGATCTCACCTCCCAAGGCGCAAAAGCCAGACGGGAACTGATTACAGCAATGGTTGAACGGGGGAATCAGGAAACGTTAGGACTAGAAGGCTATGGTCCGGAAGTGAGTATGTACTATTCTCTGTTAGGGGAAACAGGTATTCACCGCCAAGAGGAGGGGGAATGGAAACTATGGGAAAAGCAGGTCAAGCACTCAAACAAGTCTTAACGTCTTACGACATCAGCCAAAGCCAACTGGCTACAGAGTTGGGGGTTGAGCGTCCTATTGTCTTTCGTTGGTTTCATGAGCAGACCGATCCCACTGCTGAAACCGTTGCGGAGATTGTCAGAGCTATTCAAATCATTGATCCAGAAGCCTCTAGAGAGTTTGTTGAGATTTACTTAGGTCATCTGACAACCAACGCACCTACGAACTTAATCAGGCTTGACTCTGGACAGCTACCCGAATCAGATCAAGTTGATGTAGTTGCACTATCTCGCCTCTTTTCAAACATCACCACATCTTATAAATACCTCTTTTTCCTGTCTCTTCTTGACATTCTTAAACGACGACAGTTTGAAGTGCTTTCTTCAATCAGCTTTAAAGAAATAATCGTCGAAATGTTGGCAAACGCTTGGTATCCTCACACTTACTTTAAGTTGTCCTTTGGAACTCAAGATAAAATTGCTCAAAAACTGGACTCTTTAACGTTAGAGATTACAGCTTCCATACTAAAATTTACAGACACCAATAAAAAGTTATTACGGACAACGATTGCATTTCAAGATTTGAGTGATTCAATTAATTATCTTAAACGCTATGTTCCCTTTCGCCTCATTGCCCCTTTCTTAGATGCAGAACTCAAAGCAGCAAAGGTTAGTAAAGGTAGAGGTAATGATTTAGAAAAGGCTATTCCCGCCATTGCTGATCACTATTTTGACTCCCAAAAGCCTTTATATAAATTTGACCAAACAGATTACAACCATTGTGAATCAATTTTCATTCATC
Organism: Coleofasciculus sp. E1-EBD-02; assembly: GCF_040218245.1. Classification (NCBI taxonomy): domain Bacteria; kingdom Bacillati; phylum Cyanobacteriota; class Cyanophyceae; order Coleofasciculales; family Coleofasciculaceae; genus Coleofasciculus; species Coleofasciculus sp. E1-EBD-02. Next base: position 14,677 of record NZ_JAVJQN010000236.1, read on the forward strand.
CCGATTGGGCGACTTATTTAGAAAAACACTATGCCATTATTCGGGGTTGGGCATCCTGGGAATGGGTGAAGTATATGCAGCAACGTAATCCCAACACGCCCAACATCGTCAGTAAAATATTTATGCCTCAGCAAAGAGGCTCTTTATCATCACAGACGAAATACTGGAAACAGGTTTTAGCGGTTCAACCCGTTAGCTGTATCTACTCAGGACAACTTTTAGATCAAGAAAATCTCAGTTTGGATCATTACTTACCCTGGTCATTTGTTGCCCATGATCAGCTTTGGAACTTAATTCCAACTCATCCAAGTGTCAACGCTTCTAAATCTAATAACTTACCTTCAGTAACCTACTTTAACGATTTTGTTGAATTACAATATTTGGGCTTGACTGCTTCTTACCAAGTCCTGAGTCATCAAAAATGGTTAAAAGCCGTTGAATCCCATATTTCTGAGTTAAAGATGAGCGATGCTGAAGATCTACTCGACATCGAAAAATTAAGGAAGGCATACGAACTAACGATTCATCCTTTGATGTCTTTAGCTACTATTCAAGGTTTTAGCCCCGATTGGTCATATCACTGATTTAAAGTTGAATAGCACTGAAATAAGCATTTTGGCAATGCCAGCAGTGTGGATCATATTGTAGGCGATCGCGCCGCCCAAGCCGTTTCCCAAGCTGCTCAACACCTCGCTCAATTAGTGGGCGCATCCCCGAAAGAAATTATCTTTACATCGGGGGCAACCGAAAGTATTAATATTGCAATTCAAGGGAGTATCGCCGCCAGTCATGACTCTTCACCCCGCATTGCCATCTCTCCGGTAGAACACAAGGCGGTTTTAGATACCTGTAAAGCATTAGAGAAAAAAAGACGGGCGGAAATTATTTACCTTCGCGTTGATTCCCAAGGCAGGTTAGATTTAAACCATCTCGAACAAACCTGTCGGCATGGGGTTTCCTTGCTCTGCGTCATGGCAGCTAATAACGAGATTGGGAACATCTATCCCATTGAAAAAATTGGTCGTATTACCCAGAATTATAATATTCCTTTCTTATGCGACGGTTCCCAAGCCGTAGGTAAAATTCCGATTAACGTTGCTGAATGGGGAATCACCTATTTAGCTGTGTCAGGACATAAATTTTATGCTCCCCAAGGGGTTGGCGCTTTGGTACTCAAACGAGGTAATACCCTAGAGCCAATCTTGTTTGGAGGAGGACATCAAAAAGGATTAAGAGCCGGTACACTGAATCTGCCGGGAATTGTCGGTTTAGGAGAAGCTTGTCGGTTGCGACAGTTGGAGATGGTACAAGATGAGAGTGCGATCGCCGCTAAACGCGATCGCCTGCAAGCTCAATTAGCAGAAAAAATTCCCGAACTTATCGTTAATGGAGATATTAACTTCCGTCTAGCTGGAAACCTGCATATCTCCATTCCAGGTATTCCCAACAGTGCCATGATCGCCAGAGTGCGTCGAAAATTAGCCATTTCCAGGGGAGCAGCTTGTTCATCAGGCGTAGAAGCCCCTTCTCATGTCTTGCGTGCGATGAATCTTCCTGAAGATGTTATTGAGGGAGCATTACGAATCGGAATCGGGAGATTTACGACAGAAGCTGAAATTGACCAAGCGGCGAATATTTTAGCGAGTACTGTTAAAGACATTTCTCGTTTACTCGCTGAGAACTAACTTGCCTAAGCTGATAGTTAATGAAAGCAGCGACGACTTCTAGTTGATCCTCGCTCAGCTTATCTATTTCATTTTTCAGGGTTTCTCGCCGTGTAACCATTGCTTTGTTGAGTTTTTATTAACTGCTTCCACTATTTCCCCCTGAGTTACCAGATTGATTTCCTTCGGAGGATGTGGGAGCGCTTTTGGCACTTGGAGTATTCGGAGATTGCTGACTTTGGGGAGGTTTAGGACGAAGCTTCGATGCTCCATTCACACTACCATTTTCTTGCTGATAAGCAGGATGGTTTTTTATCCGATTTGAATAGTCTTGATTCATGGTTATCTCGGGTTTATTCAAGCTATGTGTTGCGGAATCAATTCCAATTATCAGGGTAAACAGGACAGCAAAAATAAAACTGAAGGCAGACACTTTATCTAATCTACCTAAAATTTTATCTTGCTCTTCAGATTGACTGAGTATCTGCTCAATATGAATTGCATTTCTTCACAATGTTTCTGGATCTAACTCCTGAGTTTTGCCTGCACGATCTTCAGCTAAGGCTGCTTCTGCAAGTTGGGCAAGTGCATTTTGAGACTGGTAAAATGTTTGCTCCCAGCAAGTTTCATCTTCCAGTTCTTCCAGAATGAGTGCAGCGATCGCATCTTGGTCAGTCTCAGGGAGTGTTTTTACCCTTTCTATCGCTTGCTCAAGCAACTTAGTCATAGTCACTACAGAAAAAAACTTTACCAATTATGGTAACGCAATTGGGCTGTGATCTACGGTATTGGGCAGCAGCTCACTCGTGTAGTATCGGGGAATGCTAGTCTGCGGCAACGCTCATGCCTTGCTGACGCTTATTTCTGGCACTCCTGTTAAGTAGTCGGACATAAATAAACGGCTCTGTGTTAAGAAATGTAAAAGCCAGCCAAATTGTATATGTCACAAGCATGAAAGCAAGTTTTACAAAACTTTATACAGCTCCCAAAACTTTTGTCCGACTACTTACCTGTGAAGAAGGAAACGTAATCAGGACTTACGCAGCCACACCATATATATTGGTGAAGGTGCGTTACGCTACGCTAACACACCCTACATATCGAGCCTTTGCGTAAGTCCTAGTAATGCAAGAAACGGCTGAACTATGGGCTTTTGCCCGCAATAATTCTTATGTAGCCTACGATGCAGACTTAATTATTGCGGCTCAAGCTGTCATTATTAAGAGCATAGGAATAGACGTAATTATTGCCACAACGGATACCGAAGACTTCAACCGATTACTCAAACAGCATCATATTGAAGCTAGACGCTGGAGAGATATTAAACCTTGGCTAAACAGTTGACAACTTAAAGTTCTACCTAAAGATAGAGGTGGATTTGAATCATTAGCCTTGTATTTGTGGGGGCGCAAGGCTTGCGCCCAAAAAACTGGCATGAAACGGTAAAACTTCTTTACAAGCTGCCGGAGATTACAAAAATTGACTTAAGTCAAAGCGTTATCTGCCAAAAATTTCCTAGAGTAGGGATAGAGAAACTGAATATAGGAAAAAGTAACTTATGTTTTGCGAACAGTGCGAACAAACCGCCAGTGGTAATGGCTGTCATCAATGGGGCGCATGTGGTAAAAGTCCTCAACTCAACGCCGTTCAAGATTTATTAGTTTACTGCTTGCGCGGACTGGCGCCAGTGGTGATTAAAGCCCGTCAGTTAGGCATTTCTACTCACGATGAAGATGTCTTCACCTGCGAATCGTTATTCGCCACAATGACGAATGTCAATTTTGACCGAAAACGCTTTACCAAGTATGTCCGTGACTGTATCGAGAAGCGAGATAATTTAAAAGCTAAAGTCAAGGAAGCTAGTCCCGAACCCGTCAAATGGGGAAGAGTGTCTGGGTATCATCCTGACTTTAATGAGAGTTTAGTCGAACAGGGTCAAGATTTAGCATTAGGCTTTATTAGTGAATCGGCGCGGGATGTTGACATTTTCTCCCTGAAACTCACGGTTCTCTATGGAATTAAGGGCGCTGCTTCCTACACCTTCCATGCTCAAGAATTGGGACAAGAAGATGAGCAGGTGTACCACTTCATTCAAGAAGCCTTAGATGCGCTAAATCATCAAGATTTCACCTTGGATGATTGGGTGAATTTAGCCTTAAAGGTGGGAGAAATTAACCTGCGGGCGATGGAATTATTGGATGCGGGACATACCAATACTTATGGACATCCCACGCCAACCCCTGTTCCCCTCAATCCCCGAAAAGGCAAAGCTCTTCTGGTATCGGGACATGATATCAGACAACTGGAAGCTATCCTAAAACAGACGGCGGATACAGGGATTACCGTTTACACCCACGGCGAACTTTTACCCGCTCACGGTTATCCTTTACTTAAACAGAACTATCCTCATCTGTACGGGCATTATGGAACAGCTTGGCAGAATCAAACCAAAGAATTTGGTAAGTTTCCGGGGGCGATTATTGTCACTACCAATTGTTTGATGCCGCCTCATGACACCTATGATGAGAAACTGTTTACCATTGGTCCTGTTGGGTTTGCCGGCATCAACTATATTCCACCGGAGGAGGGTAACATCCCCGACTTTAGCCCAGCGATTCAAAAATCCTTAGATATGCCTGGGTTTGTGGAAGAGCAACCCCCGCGTCAGGTGATGGCAGGATTTGCCCGGAATGCGGTGTTAAATGTGGCGGATCAAGTGATTGATGGGGTTAAGCAAGGCAAAATTCGTCACTTCTTCTTAGTTGGCGGCTGTGATGGCGCGAAACCAGAGCGCAATTACTACACTGAATTTGTGGAAAAAGTACCGGAAGATTGTATTGTTCTCACCCTAGCTTGTGGTAAGTTCCGTTTCTTTGATCAACAGTTGGGAGAAATTGGTTCTCTGCCTCGGTTAATGGATGTGGGACAATGTAATGATGCCTATTCCGCGATTCAAATTGCCTTGGGATTAGCGAAGGCGTTTGATATGGATGTGAATCAATTGCCTTTGTCGATGATTTTGTCGTGGTATGAACAGAAGGCGGTGGCTGTGTTGTTGACGCTGCTGTATCTGGGAATTAAGGATATTCGTTTGGGTCCCACGTTACCCGCGTTTATTTCTCCTAATGTTTTCAAATTGCTGTCGGAGAAGTATCAGTTGAAGGCGATTACAACTCCGGATGAGGATTTGGCGGCTTGTTTGGGTTGAGTTAGTTAGGTGAGGGTGAGGGGGTGTGGCTTTTGTCGCGCCCCTTTTCACTTGGATTTCAGGTTTCGTTGTGTGAATACAAGGTAGGGAGATGAGCAAGCATACCACATTATGTTAATCCTTACTCTGCCATTATTTTGTCCCACCCATACTGACAAGAACTACACAAGCCTTGGAATTGCTCGTCTAAAGATAAGGGGTTACCGCATTCGCAGTAAAGATACTCCCGTTTGTAACCACAAGCTGCACAACAGTCTTCAGCGAGCAAATAAGTATCACGATCACACTTTGGACATGTACCTAGCGGTGGCTCATCACCTTCTTTTATGGCTGTATGAGTTTTTGCCCTTAAATCCTCAGATAAACATTGTTCTATTACCTCTGAACATTGTTCTATTACCTCCTTAAAAGGAAAATATAAACCACAATAACTGCAAAACAAGGAAGTATCAAGATGATAATCACCTTCATCTTCTGTTTTTATCAAACTTGAATGGCAATCGGGACACCTAATTTGATTAACAGACTCTGCAAGTGCGGTATATTTCCAGTTTATTTTCTCTAATGATTTTTTACAAACCTCTTTCTCGACCCGATATACATCTGCTGTGTCTAGGAGAGCTTGCCAACACTTGTCATCCAGAAGTTCCAGAGGATCTTCCTGTAAATATTTTCTTATAAAGTCTCGAATTAGAATAAACGACTTGGCAACAACTTCAAGAACAACATCAGGAGATTTATCAGTGTAGTAATGTTCTATCTCATTACGAAGCTGACTTAATTCATCAAACTTTCCCCACTCAACTTGAATATTAAGGGTCTTAAACCTTTCTACCGCATTAATCAAAAGTGACATACTTTAGTTTTATTGAAACGTAAGTACAATAATATAATACAACATATTACAGGAATTGAAGCGCCGTAGCGAAGCACAAGTAGATATTGATTTTCCCTGTGTTAATTCAAGGTACGGTGACGGGTGATTGATTCCACCACCGAGCCAAGCGCGATCGCAATGATTCTACTTAAGTCGGCTTATCCCCTTCTAGCAACTCAGCGAGCTTGTGGGCAGCTTCATGTGAATTATACGGAGACCAAACAGTATAGGTTGCTCCGGGTTGCAAAAGCGCATCTTCCTCCTTGGCAAGCTCAAGGACTAAAAATTGCATAATCCTTAGTTTATCGGCGCGGGAGAGATTTTTTAGTGTCGGAAGAAGTTCTGTTACAGTCATATTAGTTAAACCTAGCCTATTTATTCCAATTTTAACTTTGTCGGTCAACAGCATCCTGCGAGGAAACGCGATCACGTACAATTTCAAGATGCCATTCACCGAACAGGTATCTGCTCCTTGCTTAACTGCTCGAATCCAGGTGGAAGAGCTAAAGGCTCAGAGATAGACATAGGTGACACGAACTAAGGGCTAGTCACCACCATAATAGCTTGGCAGACCGTCTACGGTGCGATTGGATAAGTCCAGCATCTGAGACGCGATCGCATCTTGCTCTTCTTCTGGCAATTTCTCAAGCTGTGCAATAACGCGCTGAAGTAATTCAGTCATCTTTCCTAACTGTAGATAGTCCTCTACAAAGCATCATAGCAGTACGCTGTAAACGTCTGGTTAAAATGCTAACGACTGTGGCGCGATCACAAGAGAGCTACAGATAAAGTAGAGGTTAGATTTCCTGTCGTTTTCCCAACCTACGACGATGAGCGAACTAAACCATTGCAGAATCAGCAAGATGAGAAAGGTTATTCTCAAGGCTGAACTCAACTTGGAAATCTGTAGCTTTAACCTTGGGAATAACTTTGCCTTTATCTTTCACTAGCTCAACTATTCCATATCTTTCTAAAGTTTTTAGTGTTCTAGACAGGTTAGACTTCTTCCGATGGGTTAGCTCTTCAAGCTCTGAAATAGAACGTGGCTCGTGGTTAATGATTATTCTCAGCAAGTCTTGATTTTCATTACTCAAGACTTGGGCTAGCGACTTCATCGATTCAAACCATACTTTCGGTTCATCTTTTTGGGGCTTATATTCTCCTTTGGCAATCGCTATAGTTCTTTTGATGTAATTTTCTCTAGAGATAATCCCTATTTTCATAACCTTATTTTCCATGGAAATCACCTCTTATTTTGGAATAATAATGCGATTCACATCAGTCCAAAAATCTTCTAGTAGTTGACCTGCACTTTCAAACTCATAAGCTTCTACAACATTTCGTTTGTGTTTGTGATCCCAGACAGTTCGATTAGCCGTGTATTTATTCCCTTTAAGCTTTATTCCATGTGCATTATCATATCCGATAATTCTTTCATTTCTACTGTTATGTAAAGTAAAACTATATTTGATGCCATGGGGTATATGCTCATTTGGAGCCACCTTCCGAGCTTCAAATTTCGTCCAATAGCCGTTTTCCATGGGGAAGATTTCCCCATCTAGGTCAAGTAACGTTTCAAGTCCGTAGTCCCTATCTTCTTGGCTCAAAATATACCTGTCTTTAATATTCTGTAGAGACAGTTATCATCAGATCATAACTTTATTATGTCTCCTTTGTCAATCAACCTCTATGAAGGGGAAACGCTGCAAGTTCGTGCTACAGTGCGATTGGGCAAGTTCCAGCATCTGAGATGCGATCGCACTGGCTTGTGTCCGGTATATTAACTTAGCATTAAATGGCACGCTCAGATGAGGCTGGTGGGCATTGCCCACCCTACGGTAGATCAAAGGTTTCGGTGATACCTAAATGCTTAAGCCGTTCGGCATTTAAACCTTAATTTTAATCATGACGAAATCCTTGCCGTAGTGCGAGCATCTTGCTCGCTACATTGAGCATCTTGCTCGCTACATTGAGCATCTTGCTCGCTACTCATACCCAATTTAAATGCATAATAACTTACTCGGATAACCAGCCAAATACAGACGCCACACTTAGATTTAGCTCATTGGCAAAAGCGGGAACAGGAAGTTTTTGTTCTGCTTGATCAAACACCTCTAGTTTCTGTTGGGGAAGATAAACAAACACCGTTTGCTCATCTGGGTCAATTAACCAACCCATTTGAGTTCCATGATTGAGACAATGTAATATATTTTTGGTTACTTTAGTCTGACTTTGGTCAGGTGATAGAATCTCGATTGTCCAGTCAGGAGCAATGGGAAAGGTATTGGCAATTTCACCATTCGCGTCACGGGGAATTCTCTCCCAAGTAATTACGGATACATCAGGAACGATTGAGCGTCCACCAAATGTACAACGTAGCTCTGAAAAGGCTCGTGCAACCTGTCCAGGTTTAAGAATTACGTTGACAGTCGTAGAAAACTCCGTTTGAATTGTACTGTGCTTACCCTGTGGCATTGGCTTCTGAATGATTTGCCCATTAATATATTCGCTGGCGGGTTTGGTTTCTGGTAGTTTTAGGAATTCTTCCAGAGTTATGGATCTAGATGGAGTCTTTACCATTGGGACTTCCTGGTAAAATAAAGGGAGTTGTGTCTATCTGGATTGTACGCGATCGCGAGTGCTTATGGTGAAGACAGCGTAACGACGAGCGTGCTATTAATTGGAATCTTGAGACTGTCCACATTGTTTACAATACGGTAAATACTTATAAGTCATACTGTGACAATTATGACATTCAGCGTATTGATAAAAACCACAGTGGGGACAGTAAGCATCATGGGTCGGAATTTTATTAGCACACCGGATACATCGTGATTTTTGCACTCGCCTAGCTGCTTGTACTTTTGAATTAAAGACAATTTTTTGGAAGAATTTGATAATGCCAAACCCAATCAGAGGAATTAGTAAGATATAAGCATAACTGACCAGAAAAACGAGTCCGCCTAAAAGGGTGCTGATGAGATCAACGATAACTTGAACGATTGCACCAAATTGCAAAAACTCAAATATCTTAAAAATTAATGGTATAAAAAATACGACTGACAAATGCCAGCTAATTAGGGCAATGAGTCCATACCCTTTTCGTTGAGCAAAATTGTAAACCGATAAAGAAAGGAAAATTAGCGGTAACAGAAAAAGCGATTGAAAGCTGAATTGGATGCTGGGATACCAAAAGGATGCCCGCTGGTAGGCGTTTTCAATGGACTGAAATGTTCCGTCATCCTTAAGAAAATTGATAAAAACTAAACTTTCTGGTTGTGCCGTCAGTTTATTTTTGAGTTCAGCGATTTCCTGTTTAAGCCTAGCAATATTGCGGTTATTTTGTTCGAGTTGCTGTTTGGCTTTCTCCGCCTCGACTAGATTAATCGATTGCTCACGAGGCTGACCTGCTATTTTTTCCAATAAAGTTGAGTCATATTGCTCACGAATACGGCGATTTGTTTGTTCAAGTTCATTGATTTCTGCTTGTTTCTGATCAATCGCTGTTATAATTTGCTGATTTTCTGGATTATTGAGTTGATCTTTGTAACTGCCATACTCTAGGCAGGTTTGAGAAACAGTACCTAGACGTCCTACCGCCGCTTGTTGATAGGTTTGCTGGAAAGTAGATTGATAGTTTCTTGCAGAAATAACTGAGAACTGGATAATCTCATAATCTTTATCTGAAGTTGTTTGGGTTTGGTAATTTTTCCACTCAGAATAACAGGGATAAGCCTGGGAAGGGTTAATATACCATTGGCTAATATCATTCAGTCCGGTAAAAACATTGACTAAAATAAAAATATCAATCAAGATAATGACAGTCAAACTTACCTTATTGAGGGGTTCATTGTTGATTGTCCTTGATCTTCTAAAAAACCGATTCAACAGACGGCGTAGTTGAGTAAGCATATTGTCTTTTCAAGAGTAGATTAATATGAGGGAAATAAGCTGTGAGTAAGCTGTCAATTTGATAACGAGGCAGACGGGGAAACGCAACGGCATTGATGTACACAAGTAGAGTATCGTCAGCTGTGCTGATTACTCCCAGTAGTTCTCCCAATTATCTGAGAACGCCTGTTGTAGCTTTTTCATGTAAGCGTATGTTTTAATCTTCACCATCCACACCTGATTAGAACTACGATTACCTCCCTTACATACAACACCCTCAGCAACACTATACTTCCCTTGACGGACATCATCCATAAACTTGCCAGTGAGTTTGCCGCGATAAACAATTTTGGGGATGTTGAATTCACTGAAGTCACGGATAAATTGCTCAGGATGAATGATACCTTTATCAGTCTGGACATCAAAAAGTATAAGTTGTTTAGCCTCCTCTATTTTATGCATTCCAGCAAAAGAGCTAGATCCTAAAAATTCTGTAAATACTGTAATTTCCGGACAGAAATAGAAATATTGAGGGTTATCTCGAAATAGGCTATCCAGAGAATTGGCAAAATCGTTCTGGAAAATCTCAGGCGCTTCCTCCAAGCCAGGATGATCAGCATTAAATTTGGCAATACCCATATCGTCCAAGTCAAATCTGTCTCGACGTGTGCCGAAAGCATACCAGCCAAGCTCAACCTCCCAAACCCAATGGAGATTAGTACCATCATATTTTTCAAAGGCGATACATCGCTCTAGAGGACAGTTCCTACTATCTGGGATTGGGATTTTCGGATATACAAGCTTGACTCGTGACATGGCTATACATCCTGTCCTACAGAAGTCTAATTAATATATCATAATCCGACTTAGAGGACGCCTTTATAATTATCTCCTTTTGCGCTTGGTAGTAGATAATTTGGCAGCCGTACCTCTCCAGAGAATTAATAGAGGAATAGACGCCAAGCCTAATGGTATGACAAGCATAAAGGATTGCAAAATAATCGCATTAATCAGTATTAATAAAGCTGGTACTCCAAAGATGAACCAGCCGGAAATTAGTATCCACCAAGAGATTGTTCCCGCCGAGAGACTTCTAAAGGCTCGACCCCTGAGATGAATTTCTCCCATAGGGTCATATCCAGAGGGAATTCGTTCCTGATAGGGAGGTGTTTGATCTGGGGGAACTTCGATAAAGAGTTTATCTTTATTGACTTTATCATCGTCAAAAAATGAGTTCGGATCGTTGGGGTTACTCATGGTTATTCATCTATCTGTGTAATTCGAGGTTACCTCAGTTCATTTTCAACCAACTAAACACATGATTTACGGTTACTGTCAGTTCAATTTCTGATAATACAGGTAATGAATCTTTTCCCTGGAGGAGAACAGGCTGTTGCTGGGTTAGAAAGACTAAAATACTCAGATCATCAGGATCAATAAACCATCCTAAGCGACTCCCATGCTGGAGACAGTGGAGACTATTGCCAATAACTTTATTCGGTTTTTGTTCCGGAGAAAGAATCTCTATCGTCCAATCGGGTGGCAGGTCAAAATTATCAGGAACGTCATGATTGACGGTAAAGGGTATGCGTCGCCACTGAAATACAGCAACATCGGGGACAATAGAACGTCCCCCGAAGCTACACCGTAATTCAGGAAAGGCATAAGCAATTTTGGCATCTTCAGCGATTTGATTGATAGCTGCACAGAGTTTTCCTTGCAATCGGCTGTGTCTTCCTTTTGGCATTGGTTTCTGGATAATTTCTCCGTTGATATATTCCCTCGCTGGTTTAGTTTCTGGAAGCTGGAGAAACTCTGACAAGGTGATGGATTGGGTGATTGCTGTCATTGTTTCTGAATCCTGGGGTATGGAATGGGTGCTGAGTTTAGCCTAACTGATCACGCTACGCGATCGCTGTCCAATCAACCACCAGTCCTATCCACCTTATCCCCAGCCATACAGATAGCCACAACCCTTGATAACAAAGAGATTAGGCAACATGCCCTAGGGGGGATAGTTCAGCCACAACGGGAAGGGTAGGGAGGAATTGAATGTTCTGGAATTAGACCTGGCATATCTGTAAGGATGATATATATTTGTATGCCAAAAACAAGGGGCAGATATAAGTGATTGATATTCTGTGGCTCCTGGTCTGTTCTGGCTTGGTATTCCTGATGCAACCCGGGTTTATGTGCCTAGAGTCAGGGCTGACGCGATCAAAAAATAGTATCAATGTTGCCATTAAAAACTTAGCTGACTTGGGCATATCTATCGCCTTATTTTGGGCGTTCGGATATGCTTTTATGTTTGGTACCTCGGTGCTAGGGTGGGTTGGCTCGAGCAATTTCTTCGTTCACGTTGAAGCTACACCCCGACTGGCGGCGTTCTTTTTGTTCCAAGCCATGTTTTGCAGCACCGCCACTACGATTGTCTCCGGGGCGGTGGCGGAACGGATGAAGTTTCGGGCTTATCTAATCTTAGCGGGTTTGGTGTCTGGTCTGATTTATCCCCTGTTTGGACATTGGGCGTGGAACGGGATCGATTTAGATGTATCACCAGGTTGGTTAGAACAGCTTGGCTTTGTTGATTTTGCGGGGTCTACAGTGGTTCACAGTTTGGGGGGCTGGGTATCCCTCGCCAGTCTGATGATTATCGGATCACGCACCGGGCGATTTCCGGATCATCTACCGCCGCGAAAAATCCACGGGTCTAATTTACCCCTTTCGGTTTTAGGTGCCATGTTACTGTGGATTGGCTGGTTGGGATTCAATGGGGGCAGCACATTGAGTTTAAATGAGCAAGTCCCTAGCATTATTGTGCATACCGTGCTGGCGGGTATTGCCGGAATGATGGCAGCCGGAATGGTTAGCTGGTATCGGTGTCAACTTCCGGAAGTCGAATCCTTAATTAATGGTTCCTTAGCGGGATTAGTCTCGATTACCGCCTCTTGTCATGTTGTCACCTCTCCCGCATCCGTGATTATTGGGGCGATTGGGGGGATTATTGCTACCTTGATGTCGAATTGGTTGGAACGGTGGCGGATTGATGATGCGGTAGATGCCATACCCGTGCATCTGGGTGGAGGAATTTGGGGAACATTAGCGGTGGCGTTGTTTGGTCAACCGGAATTAGTGGATACGGGGTTGAGTCCAGTGCTACAGCTTGGTGTACAGGGAATCGGAATTCTTAGTTGTGGGATTTGGGCATTTAGCATAACTTATCTCCTATTATTCATCACTAATCGTTTTTTCCCAATGCGGGTGAGTGTTGAGGCGGAACAGATTGGTTTAAATGTGTCCGAACATCGCGCTAAAACTGAGATTTATGACCTGTTTCAGGTTATGGAAGCCCAAGCCCAAACCCAAGATTTAAGCTTACGAGTTCCTGTCGAACCGTTTACGCAAGTCGGTCAAATTGCCCAGCGCTATAACCAGGTGATGGATGCCTTAGAAGATGCTTTAACGCGCACCGATGCCATTGTCAAAACCGCCATGGATGCGATTATTACCTTCACAAAACCTCAACTAAAAATTGTCACCGCTAATCCCAGTGCAAAAGAGATATTTGGGTATTCTATCAGCGAATTTACGGGTATGGATATTCATCAGCTATTGAATTGGTCAACACCCGTAGCCGATGATACTGATATAGGCATGGAACGGTTATTAAAAGTGGGCAGACATGAGATTGTTGGCTGTCGGGTTGATGGGTCTCGCTTTCCTCTAGAAGCGACGGTTGTGGAGACGAAATCGGGTCAATATTGCTTTTATACGGGTACATTTCGCGACATCTCCGAACGCAAACAAGCCCAAGCCGATTTGTTTCGGGCAAATCAGGAAATTACCACGCTGAATGAACGTCTCAAGGCAGAAAATTTGCGGTTGAGTGCTGAACTTGAAGTCACTCGTCGCTTGCAACAGATGCTGCTTCCAAAAGAGGCAGAATTGAATCAAATTACTGACTTAGAGATTTCTGGATTTATGGAACCGGCGACGGAAGTGGGTGGGGATTATTATGATATTTTACCCTATCGCGATCGCGTCCAAATTAGTATTGGTGATGTGACGGGACATGGCTTAGAAAGCGGGGTATTAAGCTTAATGGTACAAACCGCCGTCCGCACCCTATTAGAAAGTAACCAAACTGACCCCAAGCAATTTTTAGATATCCTCAATCGCACCATTTATCAAAACATCCAGCGGATGAACTCCGACAAAAACCTCACCTTGGCTTTGTTGGACTATCAAAAAGGTATCCTGAATTTGAGCGGACAACATGAAGAGATCATTGTCGTGCGGACTGGAGGTCATATTGAGCGAATTGATACCATTGATCTAGGGTTTCCCATCGGTTTAGATGCTGATATCGCTGATTTCGTAGCACATCTTCAAGTTCAGTTAAATCCGGGAGATAGTGTTGTCCTCTACACTGACGGAATTCCAGAGGCAGAAAATGCCCAAGCGATACAATATGGCATCGAACGCTTGTGTCTGATTCTCAGTCAGAATTGGCAACAATCCGCTGCTGAAATTCGGCAAGCCGTTATTGATGACCTACGCCAGCATATTCAAGCACAGCAACTTTATGATGATATCACCTTACTCGTGATTAAACAAAGAAAAATTTTTGAAGTTTAATTGCCTATTGCCTATTGCCTATGACACACCGAGCGTGTTACCGAGCGAAGTCGAGGTAAGCCGAGGTGTTGCCTGTTCCCTGTTCCCTGTTCCCTGTTCCCTAACCAATGACAAACAACCCATGGTTTTCAATCCGTTCTGCCCTAAATAATCGCGTTTTTCCTTATTTTGCCTCCTTCTTAACGGTAGTTATCCTGCTAACCGTAGTTTGGGGTTTTGAACGCGCTGAACACCAACGGTTTTCCGAACAACAACGTTCGGATGTTCTCAATCAACTGAGTGCAGCGAGAGCCCGCTTGGAAGCCGCCCTAAACCAGCGACTTTTTCTCACACGAGGTTTATTGGCGTATGTGTCCACGATTAACCCGGACATTACCCAAAATGAATTTGAGCGTCTCTCCAGCGTCCTCGTCGAAGATCAACAAAGGATTGAATTCTTAGCCCTGTATAAAGATAACATCGTCAGCCATCTCTATCCCTTAGCCGGAAACGAAGACGCAATTGGCTTTAATCCGATGACTATTCCGGAAGAACGAGACGCCATTGAGAGAGCCATTCAAAGCCGCCAAACCGTTTTTGCCGGTCCGTTGCAGTTAGAACCTAAAAAAAATTGGGGATTTATTAGTCGTACCCCGATATTTATCACGCCCCCCGACCAACCCCCCCAAAGTGGTCGCTACTGGGGTCTAGTTGGTATTGGTTTTGACCGGAACACATTATTTAAAGACGCCGAATTACTCAATCCATCCAACCAAATCCAATATGCGATTCGTGGCAAAGATGGGTTGGGTGAAACGGGAGACTTATTTTTCGGCGATGCTAGTATTTTCCAACAAAATCCCGTCAGTTTAGAGGTAACGTTACCCAACGGAACATGGCAATTAGCGGCGATTCCTGTCAACGGATGGGCATCAACTGCACCTATTTCCAAATGGTTGTGGATAGGGGGCGGATTATCAGCACTATTAGCTGGAGTGTTAGTTTATATCTTAGTCAGTGAGCCAGTTCGACTGCAAAAAGCGGTTCAACGAGCGACTATCGCATTGCGCCGGAGTCAAGATGCCCTCCAACATGCCAATGAAGAATTAGAAACGAGAGTGGAGAAACGCACGGCTCAATTGGCTCAAGCGAATCAGGAAATTACCCTGCTCAATAGTCGTTTGAAAGCCGAAAATCTGCGCCTGAGTGCTGAAGTTGAGGTGACACGTCGTCTGCAACAGATGATGTTACCTAAACAGGAGGAACTGAACCAGATTGCTGAATTAGACATCGCTGGCTTTATGGAACCCGCTACTGAAGTTGGTGGTGACTATTATGATGTCCTGCAAAATAATGGTCATGTCACTATTGGTATTGGCGATGTCACGGGACATGGGTTAGAAAGTGGCGTCTTGATGATTATGGTGCAAACGGCGGTGAGAACGTTATTGGAAGGAGTGAAAACGGATTCAAAGCAATTTTTAAGTGTCCTGAATCGAACGATTTATCATAATATCCAGCGAATGAAATCTGAGAAAAATCTCACTCTCTCCCTCCTGGACTATCACCAAGATAAACTGCGCTTGAGTGGACAACATGAAGAAATGATTGTCGTGCGTTCGGGTGGTAAAATTGAGCGAGTTGATACCATTGATTTAGGCTTTCCCATTGGTCTAGTCGCCGATATTGCCGATTTTGTCGCCGATGCGGAAATCCAGTTACATCCTGGAGATGTGGTGGTTCTCTACACCGATGGAATTCCCGAAGCTGAAAATCCCCAAGGCGCACAGTATGGGATTGAACGTCTGTGTCAAATTCTCAGTGACAACTGGCGACAGTCAGCCCAGGAAATTCGCCAAGCCGTGATTGAGGATGTGCGGCGTCATATTGGGACACAAAAGGTTTATGATGATATAACGCTGTTAGTGATTAAACCCAAACCATCCTTGCTGCGCGATCGCTCCGGCGTCGCACCAATTCAACAGGATAGTTAGGGAATAGGGAACTGGGAAAAAGATTACGCCTGACGTTTACAAGTTATGATTGTTTTCTTTGGCACTCCTCAAACAGACTACTGGCAAACGCGATATGACTCAGATCTTTGGAGATTTCAACGAACAGCTACCTCCCAGTGAGGAATATCTGGTTATCCAATTTTCACCCAGCTCAATTCCGTTAAAGCATCGCTGGCGGAATAATGGGTTATCCGCAGATTTCATGGCTGACTATGTGGTAACATTTTTTCCCACTGACCAAGAGGATACGAATGCTACAGCTCAACAAGTGGAGATTAAGAGTGCTGTAAGTTACATTGCCAATGAGCTGTTAGAGAACGCCATGAAGTTTAACGAGGATACCTCACCGCACGCCATTAGTATCGCCTTACACCTGTATAACGACAGCTTAGTCTTCTTGACAAAAAACACGGTTCCTCCCCAAATTCTGGATAATTTTCAGGCGTATCTCCAGCAATTAACGACATCAGACCCCCAAGAGTTGTATATTCATCAGTTAGAACAAAATGCAGCAGACGAAACCAGCACGGCTTCTCGCTTAGGATTTTTAACCATGATCAATGACTACATGGCAACCCTCGGCTGGAAGTTTGAAACCCTGGCAAAGACGCCACCGATTACCACCGTCACCACCATGGTGCGATTGATGGTATAGTATTTCTTTCATCTTATATACAAAACCCTATAGTTTAGGGTTTACGGTTCATTGTGTTGAACCACTCTATTAGACATCTCCGATAATTCATCTGAAACCATTGTCAAACAGTGGTTAAATCTTAATTTCTAGAGATGTTTATAAGTAAGTTTGTTTATTTAATCAGCTTTTGAGAACGCCATAATTTTGTCAAGGATGGGAAAAATGGAAGTTAAAAGTGATACGTATAGTGTATTGTATGATAAAGAAAATTCAACCGTTTATTGGAAAGGTTCCCTAAGGCTAAGTGGTACCGAAGAATATGCACCAATTATAGACTTACTCGATCAAGCCATAGAGAGTCAGCCCTCTATCCTGACACTTAACTTACGAGATATGCAATTTCTCAACAGTTCGGGAATTAGCATGTTGTCGAAATTTGCGATTAAAGTTAGACAGAAAAAGACGATTAAAATGATTGTAAAAGGTTCTCAGAACATTCCTTGGCAAGGTAAATCGTTAAAAAACTTGCAGCGACTTATGCCAAGTTTGACACTGGAAGTCGAGTAGGGGCGCAAAGCTTGCGCCCGGATTCAAGAGTATTGAGAATTTTTTCAATCTCGTAGGGTGGGTTAGGCGGGAATTGAATTCAGGCGATAATCCTTCAATGAACTATCCGCCGTAACCCACCGATATTCAGGCGGGAAATATTTTAAAATTAACTGAAATATTGGGTAGGGGGCAAAAGGGCAATTGAATAAAGAGCGCACGTTGGCTTTTTGCGTCAACTTAAGCTCAAAACTGTGCAATACCTTGAGACTGACCCCTCCCTAACTCTCCTCTTGCCAAGGGGAGGGAACTCGAAATGCGATCGCTCCCACAACGATCTTTCCCAAGCCTGATTCTCTCTTTACTCATTTTCATTAAACTCCAACAATTGAATGGAAGTTATCGCGTTTGAAAAATGTTTTGAACCATCGCCTTATCTAAACTTGCCGCCACTTGATCCAATTCAGTAATCTCACCAGCACTTAACTGCCATCCCAGCGCACCAATATTCTCCTGTGCCTGTTTCATCGTCTTTGCACCAGGAATAGGCAAAGTGCCTTTACAAATACACCAATTAATCGCCACTTGCGCCATAGTTTTCTCTTTGGAGGAAGCGATTTCTTGTAAACATCCTAAAAGCGGCTGGATTCCGGGTAATAACTGCTTAAATAACAAACGGCGTAACCCTTTCGGGAATGAACCTTTCTCAGAATACTTTCCCGTCAACAGTCCTAACGCCAGAGGACTATAGGCAATCAGTTGAATTCCCAGTTGATCACAAACATCTTTGATGCCCAATTCGGTAACAGGATAAGTAGACAAGAGTGAATACTGGACTTGTAACGTAGCAATCGGAACCCCTCGCTCTTTAAACTTAGGATAAATTTCTTGAAGTCGTTTGGGTCCATAATTAGAGAGTCCAACACCCTTAACCAGTCCTTTTTCGTAGAGATCAGCCAAACCATCCAAAAGCCGTTCTTCTTGCCACGGTGCATAATTGGCAGTAGACCAATGCATCTGTGCCAAATCGACATTTCGTCCCAATCGTCGCGCCGAGGCTTGACAGGCGGATACCATTGAGCCGCGCGTTAATCGCCAGGGATAGGCGGCTAGCTTGGTGGCAATGCAAATGTTCTCTTGGTTTATACCAGAATAGTCGCTAGAGAATCGTCCCAGGAGTTGCTCACTGCGTCCATTTAATCTGCCTGTTCCATAGGAATCACCCGTATCAAATAAGGTGACGCCATTACTGACACACAGATTAAAGACAGCTTGCAACTCGTCATCCATGCTTTCGTCGTACCCCCAGAGTAGTCGATTTCCCCATGCCCACGTTCCGCAGCCCATGGTAGGAAGGGAGAGTTTTTGGCTAGTCTGCATAATCCTACAGAATGTCATTGAACGCACCCCACTCAAATCGAAGATTCTAAATAAACTACCCAGACCTGCTATCGCTCTCGGTCTGGGTTTTCAGTAGCCCTGAAATCATCGAACAAGCCAAGTTGAACATACTCAACAGTTTGACTTAACTTGCACGACAACCCCGTGCCTCCAGGCTGGTTTATAGACAGCCCCACAAGTGCAATATTATTGGCTCCATTAAAGTCGGCATCCCCATGCCAACCACAATGCCCACATTTAAAAGTCTTGCCACTACGGTAAGACTTTCCTTTTATCGGATGAATATGCAGGCACTTGTGACACATTTGGGAAGTATAGGCAGGGGGAATTGGGATAACTTGAACACCAGCACCAAGGGCTTTATACTCAATGAATATTCGCAGTTGATAGAACGCC
>NZ_JAVJQN010000239.1:0-19560 GCF_040218245.1 Coleofasciculus sp. E1-EBD-02
AGTTTTCGGTTTTTTATTGGCTTTCCCCTTGACGGATTCATACAGGTCGTCTATTATTTCTTCACTGGCGACTCTGGCTTGGTTTAATAACCCTAAATCATTCGGATACTTTATATCTGATGGTACCACCGTTCCATCAGACAGCAATTTTCCCTTATTGGCACACTCCTCTTTTTGTTCTCTGGCTATTCCCACGTTTTCTTCCTGTAACTCATTCTCGTTTTTTTTTAATGCCTCACACACCATCTTTTCATTTATTTGGTTGATTAGCTCCGCTTTTATTCTTTCTCTAAATTTCACCAATAGGGATGACTCAAACGGGGGTTCGTTGCTATACTTATTTTGTCCTATAAAGTATTGTAGATAAGGGTTTTCCTTTATCTGTTCGACTGTCTCTCTATCACTTATTCCTAATTTCTCTTTGATGATTAATGCTCCCAATGCCATCCGAAATGGTAGAGCGGGTGCTCCTATATCTACCGCAAAATTCTTAGCATATTCCTCTTCAAATTCTGACCAGGGTATCAACTTCGACATGATTACCCAACGGTTATTTTGTGATAACTTTTCCTCAAAGGGGAGTTGAAAGTTTTCTGGCTCCGTAGGCACTGAATCTACTTTTCGGTACATCTACCTGATCAGGGGTGCAAGGATATGAAGGGATTTTACCAGATTTCCTTGTATTTGGACAACGGTCAATAGGGTTCTAAGCATTGCTAGCTAAGGGTTTTGGCTTTGTGCAGCAAGCCCTAGCTAGATCAGATCACGATAGTATCGTACCCTGATCCCAAAGGGATAATTGATTGGGTAGGGGCACGGCATTGCCGTGCCCTATTATCACCATCGTAGTAGCGTGGCACACCTTAATTTGATAGATTGCCTCATACTTTTCACGTTTATGGAATACAAAATTGTATCGGCTTGCTTTTAAGCGCAATCATCGTCTGTAGTCTACTAACTTGAAAACTGCTGTAAAGCGAAAACTAATACTGGAAAGCTTTTAAGCTGTGTCTGTTTACTCCTCTAATCTTTCCCCCTCATCCCCTAACCCCTTCTCCCTCCGTGGGGAGAAGGGGAACCAGACTCTCTTGCTCCCCTCTCCCCCGCGTGGGAGAGACAGAATCTTCCCTTAACAGGGGGGTGAAACTATTGCCTATTGCCTCTCCCCACCACAAGACTTGTTAAGAATACCCTAATTATTTACTCGATTTAGGCACAAAAAAAATGACCCAATTATTTGATGCTTTCATCTCTTACGGACGCGCAGACAGTAAAGCGTTCGCCCAAAAAATTAAAGCTTGTTTAGAGGAACAAGAATTCAAGGTCTGGTTTGACTTTAATGATATTCCCTTAGCCGTCGATTTCCAAAATCAAATTGATGATGGGATTGAGGAAGCGAGTTACTTCCTATTCATTATCTCTCCTCATTCCGTAAATTCGCCCTATTGCCGTAAAGAAATCGAATTAGCCATTAAGCTGAATAAACGCATCATTCCCCTGCTACACGTTAGGGAAATTAGCCAGAAAACCTGGCAGCAAAGAAACCCCAATGGAACAGAGGAAGAGTGGCAGGCTTATAAAGCCAAGGGGTTACACGAAAGCTATCAGAATATGCACCCGACAATTCGTAAACTGAACTGGGTGGATTTCCAAGACGGAATCAACGACTTTGAAAAATCCTTAGCCGACTTAATTCATTTACTCCACTCTCATCGGGATTATGTAGACAAGCATACCCAGTTTTTAGTCAAATCGCTGAAGTGGAAGCGGCAACATGAGCATCCGAGTATTCTTTTGCGGGGGAGTGAATTGGCAGTTGCTGAGGCTTGGTTACAGGAAACTCAAGCGCAAAAGAAACAGCCTGCCGCGACGGAGTTACAACAGGCATATATTCAGAAAAGCAGGGGATATAAACGCAAAAATCGGCTGGTGTTAATCGGGGTAATTGTTTCGGTGATGGGGATAATGACGACAGCAGCCGTTGCCTCGACAACTCTCTGGCTAAAGGCAGAATGGCAGGAGGTTCGTGAGAAGACTTTTCCCCAGGTGCAGTCAAATTTACGGGATGCCAGGGCGGATGCTAGAGAACCCCATCTGATCAAAGGGCATGAGGATGGGGTCTTCTCAGTAGCATTTAGTCCCGATGGAAACAGGATTGTCAGTGGCAGTGGTGACAAGACGATTCGTCTGTGGGACACTTCTGGCAAACTCATCGGTCAGCCCTTCCAAGGTCATGAGGGTTGGGTTTTATCAGTGGCATTTAGCCCCGATGGAAACAGGATTGTCAGTGGCGGTTATGACAACACGATTCGTCTGTGGGACACTTCTGGCAACCTTATCGGTCAACCCTTTCAAGGGCATGAGTCTTTGGTTATCTCAGTAGCATTTAGCCCCAATGGAAACAGGATTGTCAGTGGCAGTTTTGACGGGACGATTCGCCTGTGGGACACTTCTGGTAACCTCATCGGTCAACCCTTCAAACAACAACCCTTCAAAGGGCTTGAGTATCCGGTCAGATCAGTCGCATTTAGCCCCGATGGAAACAGGATTGTCAGTGGCAGTATGGACGGAATGATTCGCCTGTGGGACACTTCTGGCAACCTTAGCGGTCAACCCTTCCAAGGGCATGAGGATTCTAGTCACGCCGGAGGAGATTGAGGAATTGTTAAGGTAGTTACCAATCCGTATCCGGGGAACGCTACCCCCGTTATAACCAAGTCCGCACAGGCGGACGAAAGTTTGTGTAGCAGCGATTTCAATCGCCATGGAAAAAGGGGATTCTGCTCCTCAATTCTGCGCCAAGGAAACTTAGGGTACACTCTAAAAGTCGTGTTTCTCTATTGGTAACTACATCCACCCGCCTGATTAAATTTCTTACTCTAACGTTATGCGCTCTACCCTAAAGACGCCAACCTCGTCTCACGCTTGGCAGGATTTGCCCTTGGCTCAAGTGCCAGACTCTCTACAACTGGATAACATTAAAACCCAGTTGGACTTAATCTTAATGGCGCTGGAAGCCCTGGCGGGTATTGGTTCTGAAGCAATGCTGCAAGCGGCGGCTGACTTAAATTTAGAGTCGGTGGTGTCCGATCGCGTCGGGTTATGGCGTCTGCGTCAGTCTAACCCTCAGCGGAAAAGTTCCGGAGGGCGTAAAAAGTTGGATGTGGAAGAAGCGCGATCGCTGGTTTTGATTATTTGCCATTTAGCCAAACAGCATCAGGAACTCATCCGTCGGGCTGTAACCCTATTGGAACAAATGACCGAACAAAATAGTGAACCCCATCGGACTGCGTTGTTAGGCGATTATCTCGATACATTTATTAACACCTATCAGGAACGGATGGAGCAAGGAGACAATGTATCTATGGATTTACTTAATCAACTGGCATTCAAATTACTCATTGATTTACTCTTTTACAGTGATTCTCATGGTCATCGGCGTCTCTGGTTAGCCTTATTAGGTTCAGCGTCTGCGTAGGGGCGGGTTTAGGAAATAATATTGATGGTTATCCTTAGCTTGGCTGCAAAACCCGCCCTTTCTTTCATGGCAAGAATTATTTGACAAATGACCAATGACTATGCCCTTATCTAGCTCAGTTCTACGCCGCTATACGCCACCCACCTGTACTCTGGAAATTGTGGCAAAAACGTCACCCCTGTCGCGTTGGGTGGGGAAGTCTGTGGTGAAAGACTTACAGTTTGAGTTACATTTTGACGATCCGCGACAGCCTGACGAAAAGCTAGTGACGATAAAAGGCGATCGCACGGAACTGGATGTCTTATATGAGGCAGTAAGTCACTACGTCCAAAACTTACTCAACACCTCTCCCCAACCCTTATCCTGGACTAATCTAACCTCTTCTGTACAAACAGATAATCCAGAGGAATCCGAATCTAATACCCCAAGAACCGCCTCTCCTATTTCATTAGTTACCTCTGATCAACCCCAAGACAATCAAGAGTCGGAACTACCATCCACAAAATTACAACCGTTAAAAAAGTGGGCAATTTCATTAGGCATTACGCTACAACCCAAAGGATTAGTCACCCATGAATTAGTTCTCGGTCAACTGGCAAACGAAGACTCTGGATCAGTTGTTTATTTAAGTGTCCTTCAACTGTTCGACTTAGCCACCGCTTTAGATGATTATGCCGCAGAAATTTTAGCCTTACCCAATCTGAATCGTGCGGGTAAAGCCAAAGTTCTACCCCTGTGGACAAAAGCCGCCGCCGCCGTCGTGTTAGCCGTAGGAGTAACGACGGCGGGTGTGAGATGGTTCAATCAATCCCAATTAACTCAGGAAACCGCAAGCCTCAGTTCAGCCTCAGATTCAGCCGAAGAAGTCCCCTCCAACCTAGCTCAAGAATTGCCCACACCAACACCATCCCCCTTACCTTCGCCGCCTTCGCCAGTTCCGACGCCAACAGTACCACCCTCGTTAGCCAACGCGCCCACAGTACCTCCCCCCAAACCCGTTAAACCCCCAGCACCATCGACTCGGAGTTCATCACCCGCACCCCAACGTCAAGAGATTGCCATCACACCTCCACCCCAGCGCCCTGCGGCTCAACCTGCACCGAGTACACCAGCCTCTCCGTCAACTCCACTCCCTACCCAGCCTAGTCGCCCTCCAGCGCCGACTGGGAATGTGCCAAAGTCCCGGAGTTCGACCCAAGTACCCGCGACACCCCCACCTCTGCCCGTATTTCCCCCTCTTGATGTCACTCCAGCTACACCGGAACTCCCAGACGTGATGAGTAGTCCCTCAGTAACCGCCCGTCGTCCTTCTTTGCCAACGGATACGGAGATAGAGTCAACCGAATTAGGTGATACCAATGATGCCGCTAGAGGTAGACTCTTTGACACAATTCCCCAAGTTGCCCAGGCAAGAACCTACTTGCAACAGCGATGGCAACCGCCAGAGGATGTGACAAAAGCGCTAGAGTATCGGTTATTTATTGACCAAGATGGTTCCATTGAACGGATTATTCCTCTCGGACAAGCCTCACAAGTTCACATTCAAGAAACTGGTATTCCCTTAGTCGGTGAACCGTTTGTTTCACCTGTTCAAGGAGACAGGAATCCCACAATTCGGGTTGTCCTGAATCCAAATGGTCAAGTTGAGACATTCTTAGAGGATATGCGGTGAAATAAACACAGAACAGGGAACAGGGAACAGGGAACAGGGAACAGGGAACAGGGAACAGGGAACAGGGAACAGGGAACAGGTAAGGTAGAATTTCGAGTTAACTTCCTCATCTTCCCCATCTCCCTCACCTTCCCCAGCTCCCCCAGCTCCCCCAGCTTCCTCTGCTCCCTACCCCCCCACAACACTTATTCAGCAGCCCCTATTTATTAGGGATTCCAGTTGCGGATAGCCTTGAGTACCTGAAGCAACTGAATGGCGCGATCGCTCTCGAGTAAACTTAATGTTGGCATATACTGATAAGTCAGCACTTCTGCTTTAGCGACATGGAAAAACTGATAGGTTGCGCCGTTGGTGACTAAACCCCAAACAGAAGACTGCTGTTCCAGACTTGGGTAGGCATAGGTCAACATTTGAGCAATTCCCGAAAATTCTGAAGCAGCTACGTTCTTACTTTCAACAATCAGCACCCAGAGTAAAGTTGCCAGCGATGTTTCAACCCTTCGATTCACCGCCACAAGGTCAAAACGTCCCCGAATATGGGTATCTTTATCTTCGATATAAATTTGCTGAATATCTTCTTCAACTCGTAACTCAATCGGGGAGCGGTTGTAACCTGCTAATCGCAGCATGGGATTGATAGAAATTAACTTGGCTTGCCCTTCAGAGACTTTTCCACGCCGGAGATACGCTAGAAAATCGGCTCTAATTTGTTGCAGTTCTTGCCAATCTAAGTCGGTGAGAGGTTCTAAGGTTAGGAAATCATTAAAGCTGCCATCGTACATCGGGATGAAACCGAGTATAGTCTCAACCTCTTCTAGCGTAATCTCCCTAGCTCTGAAGATAACCATAATGTTGACTGAAGACGTTCCTCAAGAGACAATAGTGCAATCTTCACCTTACTTGCCTCATACGCTACAAAAATCATAACCTAGTGGTGCGATCGCACAGGGGATTTTATCACCGACTTTTCGCAACCCCACTGTATTGTGGAAAAATTCCCCCCATCAGAAGAATCGCGATCGCTCACCAAGGCGTATACTATGGGGAATTAGGAATTGGAAGACCCTACCCAGGAGAATTCCCGGATTCCCATTGCCCACTACCTAAATTACCATGCGCGTTTTACTCCTCTATCCCCAGTTTCCCAAATCGTTCTGGTCCTTTGACAAAGCCATCGAACTGGTAGGACGTAAGGTAACTCTGCCACCTTTGGGTATGATTACTGTAGCAGCGATATTGCCTCAGACGTGGGAATTTCGCCTAGTAGACCGGAATGCGAGATCAGAAACTCAAGCCGATTGGGATTGGGCAGATTTAGTTATTATCTCCGGGATGATTGTGCAGAAACCGGATTTACTGCATATCATTCGGGAAGCCAAGCGGCGTGGGAAGACAGTTGCAGCCGGAGGTCCCTATTTTACCTCTGTACCCGAGACAGCATTACAAGCTGGGGTCGATTTTCTAATTTTGGATGAGGGGGAAATTACCTTACCCAAGTTTGTCGAAGCGCTGGAACGCGGAGAAACCTCTGGTGTATTCCGTTCTGATGGAGAAAAGCCGGATGTTTCCCACACCCCAATTCCTCGCTATGACTTACTGAATTTAAGCGACTACAGTGATATGTCGGTACAGTTTTCTAGAGGCTGTCCGTTTCAGTGTGAGTTTTGTGACATTATTGTCCTGTATGGGCGCAAGCCGCGCACGAAAAGCCCAGAACAACTACTCGCCGAATTACAACGACTCTATGACTTGGGGTGGCGGCGTTCGATTTTCCTAGTGGATGATAATTTTATTGGCAATAAGCGTAATGTCAAGCTATTACTGCGAGAAATGGGTCCTTGGATGGCAGAACGCGGCTATCCGTTCCGCTTAAGCACAGAAGCTTCCGTCGATTTGGCACAGGATCAGGAATTGCTGGATTTAATGATAGCGGCTAACTTTACGGGTGTGTTTTTGGGAATTGAAACACCGGATACAGAGAGTTTATCCATGACTCAAAAATTCCAGAATACTCGCAACTCTCTGATGGAAGCCGTACAAACGATAAATAAGACTGGACTGCGGGTGATGGCAGGGTTTATTATTGGCTTTGATGGGGAAAAACCCGGAGCAGGCGATCGCATTATCCAGTTTGTAGAAGCCACAGCGATTCCTCAAGCCATGGTGAGTATGCTTCAGGCGTTACCCAATACGGCATTATGGCATCGACTTAAGCGAGAGGAGCGTCTGTTAGAAGAAGATAAGGAAGCCAATATTCACCAAGGAACCCTAATTAATTTTATCCCTACTCGTCCTGTCGAAGAACTGGCTCGTGAATATGTCAGTTGTTTCTGGGAACTGTACGAACCCCACCGCTATTTGGGGCGAGTGCATCGCCATTTCCTCCAGATGCAACCCACGCCGCACAAGCGTAAATTCAAGATACCCGACTGGACAACTCTGCGGGCGCTATTAATTATTATGTGGCGACAGGGAGTCAAGCGTTACACTCGGTTCCAATTTTGGCGTCAATTATTCTCAATTTTACGGAAAAATCCCCGCATCTTTGAGCGTTATATCGTCAATTGCGCTCATCTGGAGCATTTTCTGGAGTACCGTCAAATTGTCCGGAATAATATTGAAGCGCAATTAGCAGAGTATTTAGCTGAAAAAGCCAAGCTTTCTGCTGAAGTGAGACCAAAAGAATTAGTCAGCTAAATTAATTACTGGCGTGGCATAAGCTGTTTTGCATTTAAACCTTAATGTCAATAATGACAAAATCCTGGCCGTAGTGCGAGCATCTTGCTCGCTACCCATTCCCAATTTAAATGCGTGACAGCTTAGATAAAATTGTGGATTAGATGTGACGATTGAATCGGGCGCACGTCTGTGCGCCCCTACAGTGGCTGGATATTAATCTATCAAATTAGATGTGCTACACCACTACATTAAAATCTGCTTACCCGTGCATAAGTAGTCGGACAAAAGAAAAAGAAAACGGTACTGTATTAAGTTTTGTAAATCGCCCTCAAATCCTTACTGTTCCCTGTTCCCCGTTCCCTGTTCCCTGTTCCCTAATATCAACCGTTAACTTGAATTATGTCCACCCCCTAGTATAAATGGTATCAGTTCAACCCAGCTTAGGTGAAATTGAACACCTAGACTCGGAATTAGTAAAACACTTCGATGGCAAGTTAATTGTCGATGATCAGCTTAATCGCTCATTGGTTAGTTATCAAGCCAATAAAACTCGCGCCATATATCGTTGGTACAAATATAAAGAAGCGTTTTCTGCTGCTTTAGTGGACTATCTATTGCAGCGTTATGGGATTACTAACGGTACAATATTAGATCCATTCGCTGGGAGTGGTACAGCCCTATTTGTCGCGAGTGAAATGGGTATCAATGCCCAAGGTATTGAATTACTGCCAATTGGTCAAGAAATCATTACAATTCGGAAACTATTAGCCTCAGAAATTACCACTGATGATATCGCTATTTTAACCCATTGGTCAACGACACGACCTTGGGAAAACGTTAAGAATATTTGTTCTCTTCCCGAACTACGAATTACTAAAGGGGCTTATCCGGAAGCAACTCAAAACGCAATTGAACAATACATGAGCGCATGGCAAGGTGAGAATAAACGAGTTCAGGCTATTTTACGATTTGCCTTACTTTGTATTTTAGAATCAGTGAGTTATACGCGCAAAGATGGTCAATATTTGCGCTGGGATTATCGCTCAAACCGGAAAGCCGGAAAGAAGGCTTTTACTAAAGGAAAAATTCCCAGTTTTGCTGAAGCAATTTGCCGTAAACTCGATCAGATTGTGGCTGACTTGCAGCCTCAGCATGAACAGCTTGAACTTTTTTCGGTAGAACAGGAACGAGGTGAGATTAAGCTTGATAAGGGTTCGTGTCTAGATTTAATGCCAACCTTAGCCGATAGTTCCTACCATGCCATTGTCACATCACCGCCCTATTGTAATCGCTACGATTATACCAGAACCTATGCCTTAGAATTAGCATTGTTGGGAATCAATCAGCAAGAATTAGTCAACTTAAGGCAACAAATGCTAAGTTGTACTGTGGAAAATCGCCCCAAAGATTTACTTCAGATAAACCCTCACTGGAAATCCGCGATCGCGGCGGCGGATCAACAGGAATTATTACAAGCTATTCTTCACTATTTAGATGCTCAGAACGCACAGGGAAGTTTAAATAACAAAGGAATTCCGCGTATGGTTCGCGGCTACTTTTATGAAATGGCTTGTACATTCGCTGAATGTTCGCGAGTTTTAAAATCTAATGCTCCCTTAATCATGGTAAATGATAATGTTCGCTATGCGGGAGCGAGTATTTCCGTAGATCTTATTCTTTCAGACTTAGCCGAAAAATTGGGCTTTTTTGTGGAAACTATCCTCGTGTTACCCAATGGTAAAGGTAATAGTAGTCAACAAATGGGCGCTCATGGACGAGAACCATTGCGTAAGTGTATTTATGTGTGGAGAAAAGGCTAATGGCAGCGGATAAGCCCTATTATCAGCATTTGAATGCCAGGGATGACTTAGTGACTCCTTATACAGCAATAAGAGCTGGTTTTGTCGCGTTAGCTTTAGAGAAGAATAGACGTGCTACACCATTTGTTGAGCAAGCAAGAGTTTTGAAAGCGGCTGCATCTAGAACCCAAATCCCTATGGAATTAGTGGATATTGAGGAGATACAACCAGCATTATTAACAGCAGCAGGTGTTTCAGATAAAGCAGCAAAGTATCTAGCTCCGCAGAATAAAATAGCAGCGATTCGGGGATTGATTGAAAATTTTCTTGAGCCAGCAGGCTCAAATTTTGTTGAAGAATTAGTTTTTCGATTTCTGCTCATACGAGGAGATACCCTAGGCGGTTCAATGCGAAATGTGGGTGGAGTCTTAGCACAACGTAAGTTAACACGAATGTTGCTATCTACTTTGACAGTTGCAGGTAAATCTTATCAATGGCTGCATTCAAGCATGAATCGGTGGGTGCAAATGACGAATGAAGACTCAGATATTGAATTGCACTTAAAAGGGCTAAGCTGGAAAAATAATGAGCAAAACAGGACTCTTTATAACTTGACCGTACCTTTTATTAAAAACAATGTAGATTTATGCCTATTAAACTGTAGTCCCCAAGAGTTGGCAACAAAAAAACTGGCTAAAGCAACGTACAAGCTTCCGACTGTTTACCTGGCTCTTGGAGAACTCAAAGGAGGTATTGATCCGGCGGGTGCTGATGAACATTGGAAGACAGCTCGTTCAGCACTACAGCGCATCAATCAAGCATTTATGACCCATGGACTAAAACCGCATACCTTCTTTATTGGAGCCGCGATTGAAAATAAAATGGCAGGCGAAATTTGGCATCAGCTAGAGGAAGGAACCCTGACAAATGCGGCTAACTTAACGAATGACAATCAACTGGCATCTATATCAGGTTGGCTATGCAGTCTTTAAGTATATCTCATTAAGCTGAAAACGACTCTCTAAGTTGAGAAACCGATAAAATGCACGTCAATTGAAATCTGAGAAAAAAACCCAACTCATAGAAGATTTTGTTGGGTAACGCTTACGCTCTACCCAACCTACTATTCCCAACTTAATCCAGTAGACGGATTGCCAGATAGGGAAACTCCTGCAATGATTAAATTATTTCTTATATTAAATACAGTATCCTTCAGTTGAGGGATTAGAGTACCACTGACCTGACTCCTAGACTAACCTCTGTTCCAAGCCCATCAGTATAAACTATGTTCTCCTTAACTCAAAGCAACTCTCGACAACGCGAAATTCTAGAAGTCGTCTTCCGCAATGGTTGGGAGTACATGCGAAGACTGCTGACAGGTAGTAAGGCTGACGAACCGCAATTGCCTCCCCCAGAAGTACTGCGGAACGTACTAACGGAATTGGGACCCGTTTATGTGAAGCTAGGACAACTGCTGAGTACTCGTCCTGATTTGTTACCTGCCGATTACATTGACGCTCTCTCAGAACTCCAAGCTAAGGTGCCACCTGTGCCATGGAGTGAGGTTGAAATATTACTGCGAAAACAACTGCGAAAGCCGCTAGAAGAAACCTTTGCTAAGATAGATCCTCGATCTGTGGCTGCTGGTTCTATTGCCCAAACCCATCGAGCTACCCTAAAAAATGGTCAGGATGTTGCGCTGAAAGTTCAGCGTCCAGGGATTGATAAGGTTGTTCCTCAGGATATTGCGATAATTAAAGGCTTGGCAGATTTAGTCTCGCGCACTGAGTTTGGACAAGACTATGATGTCGTGGCATTAGCTGATGAGTTTACCAGCGCTCTACAAGCCGAACTCGATTTTACCCAAGAAGCCAGCTATACTGACCAATTGCGGCGCAATCTTTCCAGAAGTCGCTGGTTTGACCCAACACAAATCGTGGTTCCTGCTATTTATTGGGAGTTGACCACGGAGAAACTGATGGTGATGGAATGGTTAGAGGGTAAACCCATTCTAGACGCCCAGTTTTCTGCCGAGCAAAATGGCGAGGATAGCAAAACTGAGAAGGAACAGCGCAAAGCAATTACTACGCTTTTATTTCGTGCCTTTTTTCAGCAACTCTATGTGGATGGTTTTTTCCATGCTGATCCTCATCCGGGCAACTTATTCTATCTCCAGGATGGTCGCGTGGCGCTTTTAGACTGCGGCATGGTTGGACGCTTAGACCCACGCACTCAACAGATTTTAACTGAAATGTTACTCGCGATCGTTGATTTAGATGCTCAACGCTGCGCCCAGTTAACCCTGCAACTCTCTGAGTCAGGTCAACCTATTATCTTATCGCGGTTGGAAAATGACTACGATCGCATGTTGAGAAAATACTACAACCTCAGCATCTCACAAATCAACTTCAGTGAGATCTTTTATGAAATCCTAGAACTTGCCCGAAATAACCGAGTCCGTTTACCCAGCAATATGGGATTATATTCCAAGTGTCTCGCCAACTTGGAAGGGGTGGCTCGTACTTTTAATCCAGAGGTGAATCTCCTCGACGAAATCAAACCCCTGATGACCGATTTATTTCGGCGTCAGCTTTTGGGTTCAAATCCCTTGCAAACCTTTCTCCGAACCGCTCTGGATGTCAAAAGTCTCTCGCTACAATCTCCCCGTCAGATGGAGTTACTGCTTGACCGGATAACGTCAGAAACTTTAAAGTGGAATATTACAGTTCGGGATATTGACCCTCTGCGCCGCAGTCTAGATGATTCAGCCAATCGGCTTTCATTTAGTATTTTGGTGGGTTCCTTGATTATGGGGGCAGCAATTATCTCCACCGGAGCGCAAACGAGTCAGCTTTCACTATTGAGTAATATCCTATTCGGTGTTGCCAGTTTTTTAGGGTTGTGGTTAATTGTCAGCATCCTCAAGTCAGGACGATTGAAGTGATTGGTCATTTGTCATTCGTCATTCGTCATTCGTCAAGGAATAGGCAATAGGCAATAGGCAATAGGCAATAGGCAGTAAATAGGTAAGGTAGAGTTTTGAGTTAACTTACTCATCTGACACACCGAGCGAAGTCGAGGTGTTCCCCATCTCCCTTATCTTCCCCAGCTCCCCCAGCTCCCCCAGCTTCCCCAGCTCCCCCAGCTTCCCCAGCTTCCTCAGCTTCCCTTAATCCCCCGCCTCCGGAGAGGGTTGAAGTTTCAAGGCTTGCTGAAGTT
The DNA here is from genome assembly GCF_040218245.1 of Coleofasciculus sp. E1-EBD-02. NCBI lineage: Bacteria > Bacillati > Cyanobacteriota > Cyanophyceae > Coleofasciculales > Coleofasciculaceae > Coleofasciculus > Coleofasciculus sp. E1-EBD-02. The sequence continues at coordinate 12,848 of NZ_JAVJQN010000239.1, forward strand.
GGGCAAGTTCATCGCGATGGGCGATAACAGTAACTAAGCTTTGCATATCCGTTTGTGGATTCGGCAAAGGTTCAACTTTTAGAAACACCTGTTCATCGCGTCCCGCACCTTTCCAGTAAAAAATGCCAGCCACAGGAGCAAGTAAAACTAGCCCCAGGAAAACCTGGGATAGATTTGGGTACAGTATGGATAGAACCAATGATAGGCAAAGAATACCACAGGCAGCGAGTGCAGTTAAAAAGATAGCCAGAAACCAACTAGGTCGGACAAAACCCTGAAATGTCACTTGACCTGTGGCTGGGTCAACCGCAGCTACCCGATATGCCCTTTGATCAAAATAGTTCTGCAACCGTTCTAAGAGGGAGGCTTCGGGTTCTTGGGCAATGAGTTGAACTTTTTGAGTTCGGTCTTTAACCGAAGCACGGATGAAAAAGAACAAACCTACTGCTAACAACAAAGTCAGCAGGAATGTGGAAGACAGAATTGGTGTACTCACAGATATTGACCAACAACAGGTATCCTTGGCTTACCACTTTACTGGGGTGAACCGACATGATTCAACAGTTGAGCCGTAAGAGACTCAACAGCTCCCCTGTCGTTGACAATAATAACTCATTTAGCCGAAGAACCCGTACATGACGGCAGAAACTGACCATCAGTTCACCCCACCAACCCGTGTTTGCACCTCGCCTTGAGTTGGGGAAAGATTGTTACTGATGGTGTAATTCTGCCGAAATGTGCTATATTGCTTGTTTCTCCTGAGTAATATACCTACGCCAAAACCCTGCTAGTTCGCGGGCTTTATCCCGCCAATCACCAGAGATCTGATACATACGACGGGGGCGTCCTCGTCCTTCCACTTTTTTCCAATACCCAGTGATTGCCCCAGCTTCTTCCAGAAACTTGAGGGCGCTGTAAAGAACTGTATCAGACAGTCGATAGGTTGGGTATTCGTGTTCGAGTTGTTGGATCAAGTGAGTGCCATAGGATTCCCCTTCTATGAGGACAGACAACACATAACATACGGCTAATTCCTTGTTGAGATAGTTGGGAGGAGGGTCTTGAAAAAACTGATAGATATCCTCAAATTTCATCTGCATAGTCCGCTGAATATCCCAGTGAGTCAGATTTGCATGGGACAGTTTTCCTAAAACTAACCATGGTTTCAACACCCTGAAAAAGTTTGGTGCAATGTATCGATCAGCAATGAGCAATCTCGACTTGCTCATTCCTCTGGTACTTTATAACCTCAAAGTATTGAGGTCGTCTAATGCACTCGTTAGTTTGGTTACGGCAGATGCAACAGCACTGAATAATCTCCATCAATTTTAGCTAAGTCATGGAGTATTTTTCCAAAAGAATCGAGGCTTCCAAGTCCAGATCCAGGGAAAATCGTCCCCTTAGTGTGCAACCTGAGTGCGTGATCGCATTGCTAGCATTAATAATTTCTACTAGCTTATTGAGCAATAGTCCGCAATATTTTGTTTTCAATTCCTTAACGTTTTCCCTAAGGGGGTTTCAGACCGTCTATTGGTCACGACTTGGAGATGCTACCCTATTTCCGGAGGGGTCTGGAAAACGTTAGTTAAACACCCAGTTCTGGATTCGTCTGCCAAACTTCTTTAATAATCTTACCTGTTTGATCGAAGTCAGCCTGGTAAGACATTGACCAAACCACCATCAGTCCCTGATCAGATTTGGCGGTGATCTGAATTTGAGCTTTAACCGTGCGATCGCGCCGTTGTTGCTCCAGTACCTGAAAGTCTTTGATATCATACTGGCGGAAAAAGTCCTGCCAAGCTGAGTAGATGGATTGCCCCTGATAGGTCTCATTCACATCAGGTACATTGTAGGAGCGCTTAAGAACAGCATGATCACTGTAGCCATAGATTAACAGATCGGGATTAGCCGTTGCGATCGCCTGCCAGTGTTCTTGAGCTGCAGATAGGGGATTCGTGCTGACCTGATTTTTGTACAACGACAAACTCCAGACTAAAGCGATGGCACAGATGGCGTAGGATAAACGTTGTCTCCAATTCGGTTCCATACGCTTCCTCCATGAGCTGACAAGACGATGAGGTTCCCACCGTAGGGCTAAAGCTTGGCTTTCGCTTTATACCTGACCTAACAGACGCATAACCCCCATTAAAAGTTCACCGAGGAATAAGCTAAAGATTATGAAATATAAATGATGAATTATGAAAATTTATAATGAGTGGCAAAGATTCGTCGGAGTTAGCGTTTCGCTTGCACAAACAACAGTTTTCTAGTTCTCCTGGTTAAATATGAAATAGGTGTCACTCACGGATTCGAGTCCCAATGCGAGAATTGCCCGATACGTCCTCACTACCCACCCCCCTCCAGCGCATCGCCTTGGTGCTGCGTACTTTTGGTAGAATTGCTTTGTGGGTACAATTAGTCCTCGGAGTTGTGTCGCTGGGGATCTTGCTCACCGGAATCGCTGGTCGTACCATTGGACCGACAGAAGAGAAACAAGGTGTTGGGTTTGGTATATTTTTAGCTATTTGTGGGTTAGTCACATTAGGTGTGGGTGTCTACATCGCATGGCGCTATACTCGCATTTCCCAACAGTTACTCGTTGGTAATACAGAAACACGACCCAGCAAAGCCGATACCCTTAAAACCATTAGGCTAGGATTAATCGTCAATATGGCGGGCATGTTATTGACGATTGTGGGTGCTCAAGCCATCATCGGCAGCATTGTGATCCGCTCGATTTCCCAACCCTCTGGCTTGACGGTGTACGAAGCCAACCGATTCGTGCGACCCTTAGATTTATTCTTGGTACAGGCGAATATCAACACCATTACAGCTCATTTTGCGGGTATCGCCATTGCCATTTGGCTGTTCAATCGCATTAATCGGTGATTTGTCATTTGTCATTTGTCATTCGTCATTTGTCATTCGTTCTTCGTCATTCGTCCTTCGTCCTTCGTCCTTTTTGCCCAGTATCCATAAAAATCTGTGCTTGACCTAAAGCAAATCCGAGAAAATCCACAAAGCGTCCAAGAACGCCTAGAAAAACGCGGGGCGGGTCAGTATGACCTCCAGCCCATTTTGGACTTGAATCAGCGCCAACGGGAACTAGAGACATCCCGTAGTCGCCTGCAAGCCCGTAGTAATGAGATTGGTAAACTCATCGGTCAAAAAATTAAAGCCGGGAGTCCCCCTGACGCGCCAGAAACCCAACAACTGCGCGAGGAAGGTAATCAGGTTAAAACCCAAATTAGCGAACTAGAACCTCAAGAAAAAGAACTGAAAGCAGAAATTGAGGCGCTATTACTCTCCCTACCCAATCTACCCAGTCCCTCAACTCCCGTTGGTCAGAGTGAAGCGGAAAATGTGGAGGTGCGCCGTTGGGGTGACGAGTATATTCCCCAGAATGACAAGATTTTACCCCATTGGGAAATTGGCGAAACCCTCGGTATTCTCAATTTTGAGCGGGCGGTGAAAGTCGCCCAAAGTCGTTTTGTCAGTCTAATCGGTGTCGGTGCTGCCTTAGAGCGGGCGTTGATTAGTTTTATGCTAGATCGACAAATTGCCGCAGGCTATGTGGAAGTAATCCCACCGATACTGATTAACAGCCGCTCATTAACAGCGACGGGTCAACTGCCCAAATTTGCCGAAGAAAGCTTTAAGTGTGATAGCGATGATCTATGGCTTTCGCCCACAGCAGAAGTCCCCTTAACGAATCTTTACCGTGACGAAATTCTAGACGCCTCCCAACTCCCTATTTATCACTGCGCCTATACACCCTGCTTTCGCCGAGAAGCGGGTAGCTACGGGCGAGATACCAAAGGGTTGATTCGACTGCACCAGTTTAATAAAGTTGAATTGGTTAAAATTGTTCATCCGAGTACCTCGGAAGCTGAACATGAAAAGCTGGTGGAAGATGCTGCTGCCATTTTAGAGGCGTTAAAACTCCCTTACCGTGTTATTGAACTCTGTACTGGAGATCTAGGATTCTCTGCCACAAAATGCTATGACTTAGAAGTGTGGCTTCCTTCTTCGGGAAAATACCGTGAAATTTCGAGTTGTTCCAATTGCGGTGATTTCCAAGCACGACGCGGTAGTCTACGCTTTAAGGAAACGGGCAAAAAAGGAACTCAGTTTGTCCATACCTTGAATGGATCGGGATTAGCCATTGGGCGCACCCTGTCGGCAATTTTAGAGAATTATCAGCAACCTAACGGTACAGTGAAAATACCAGAGGTTCTACACCCCTATATGGGGGGACGGGAGGTGATGTAGAGACGTAGCATGCTACGTCTCTACATCACCTTTTCTTTTACCGCAGGGCGTAACCTTACGAACCAGTGGTCATCTTCCCAAGTATTGAAAGCGGCAACGTACAATAGAAAGGACGCAAGCAATCGTTACATTACTTCTTATGTCAATTTTGGCGGCGATCGCAGTCTTGGCGGTTTTGATTGTGGTGCATGAGCTGGGTCACTTTATGGCAGCTCGTTTGCAGGGCATTTATGCAAATCGCTTTTCTCTTGGTTTTGGTCCAGTTCTTTGGAAATACCAAGGACCCGATACGGAATATGCGATACGCGCTTTCCCCTTGGGCGGATTTGTGGGTTTCCCCGATGATGATCCCGATAGCGAGATCCCTCCGGATGACCCAAATTTACTCCGCAATCGACCCGTTTTAGACCGAGCGATTGTAATTAGTGCTGGGGTCATAGCCAACCTGATCTTTGCTTACTTTCTTTTGGTAGTACAGGTGGGAACGGTGGGAATTACTGACTTCAATTACCAGCCGGGAGTACAGGTTCCAGAAATTGCCGCAGAAAGTAGCTTAGTAGCGAAACAAGCCGGGATTAAACCCGGTGATGTTATCTTAGCGGTTGAGGATCAACCCTTGGGCGCCAGTCGGAATGCGATCATTACCCTGATGACCGAAATTCAAAACTCTCCCAACCAACCCCTAGAACTGTCGATTAAGCGGGGTGAACAAACCTTGTCCCTGGACGTGACGCCAGAACCCGGAGACGATGGCAAAGGTAGAATTGGCGTACAACTGGCACCCAATGGTGAAATAGTCCGCAAGTACGCTGACGGACTTGTCGAGATGTTTACGATTGCGGCTGACGAATATCAGCGCCTGAGTACTGAAATTGCCAAGGGTTTTGGTCAACTGATTAGCAATTTTGGTGAAACGGCTGAACAAGTATCCGGTCCGGTAGCGATTGTGGCAATTGGCGCGAATATTGCCCGTTCTGATGCGGGAAATCTATTTCAGTTTGCGGCGTTGATTAGCATCAATTTGGCGATTATTAATATCTTGCCCTTACCCGCGCTGGATGGGGGTCAACTGGCATTTTTAGCGATCGAGGGAATTCGCGGAAAACCCATCCCGACGGAAGTTCAGCAAAATATCATGCAAACGGGATTGGTTTTACTGTTGGGGTTAGGACTTTTCCTGATTGTGCGAGATACGGCAAATTTGGTTCCCTCTAGTTGGGTGCAAAATTTGTTTCAATGATGTTAGGGAACAGGGAACAGGGAACGGGGAACAGGGAATAGGCAATAGGCAATAGGCAATAGGTAAGGTAGAGTTTTGAGTTAACTTAACTTCCCCATCTTCCCCATCTTCCCCTGCTCCCTCTGCTCCCCCTGCTCCCTCTGCTCCCCCTGCTCCCCCTGCTCCCCCTGCTCCCTCTGCTCCCTCTGCTCCCCCTGCTCCCTCTGCTCCCCCTGCTCCCTCTGCTCCCCCTGCTCCCCCTGCTTCCCCTGCTTCCCTAAATTGTTCATGAGCATCACCCGTAAATGGTCAGCTAAACAGCAACAGGCATTGGAGATTTTGCTTCGCCTGAAGCGACTTTATCCGGATGCTCACTGTACGCTCAACTATGACACTCCTGTACAGTTGCTGGTGGCGACGATTCTCTCAGCCCAATGTACGGATGAACGAGTGAATCAGGTGACACCGGAGTTGTTTCGCCAATTCCCTAATGCTAGGGCGATCGCGCAGGCGGATATTGAGGTGCTAGAAGCCTTGGTGCGTCCGACTGGATTCTATCGCAATAAGGCGAAAAATATTCAAGGGGCTTGTCGGATGATCGTCGCCGAGTTTGGCGGTCAGATTCCGAGACGTATCGAACTGCTGATGAAATTACCGGGTGTAGCTCGCAAAACTGCCAATGTTGTGCTAGCCAATGCCTTTGATATCCACGAGGGAGTGACGGTGGATACTCATGTCAAGCGCTTGACTCAGCGTCTGGGTTTGACGGAACATAGTGACCCAATTCGTATCGAACGTGATTTAATGCGACTGTTGCCTTTGGAAGACTGGGAAAACTGGTCAATTCGGTTAATTTACCATGGTCGGGCAATTTGTCAGGCGAAGAAGCCGAAGTGCAACGCTTGCGTACTGGCTGATTTATGTCCCAGTGCTAGGATTTGAGGGATGATGTGGAGCAGAGGGAGCAGAGGGAGCAGAGGGAGCTGGGGGAGCAGAGGGAGCTGGGGGAGCTGGGGGAGCTGGGGGAGCTGGGGGAGCCTGACAGGTGTAGGTTTTTTATTTTATGGTTGGGACTAGACTTGGAGGACAAGGAAGGAAAGAAGACAAGGGGGGAAAACCGTACAGAATTCGGTTCGGTCAAACTAACTTCTAAAAGCCGAAACGCCCTATTTTTCGTTCTCACTCTTCCTTGTCTACTGGTCTACCTGTCTTCCTTGTCTTG
>NZ_JAVJQN010000240.1:0-30402 GCF_040218245.1 Coleofasciculus sp. E1-EBD-02
CAATGACCAATGACCAATGACCAATGACCAATGACCAATGACCAATGACCAATGACCAATGACCAATGACCAATGACCAATGACCAATGACCAATGACCAATGACCAATGACCAATGACCAATGACCAATGACCAAAAACAAATAACGAAGGATAATAACGATGGTACAATCTCCTCCAATCCTATCTCTACAATCACCTAAAGACGTTTCCTTAAGTGAAATTGAGGAAGAACTGCGTCATATCTGGCAAAGCTACAGTACAACAGATAATAATACGGATGTTCCTAGTGCTGTACGAGCAACCACGTTTACGTTGGTGGTTTACGAACCGGAAGAAACTCAACTGCTTTTAAGCGCATTGGGATATTATTCGGGTCCCATTGACGGAATTATTGGACCGCGCATGTTTGCCGCAATCAAAGCCGCCCAGAAAACTTATGGATTGCCGAGAACAGGTAAGGCAGACGACAAAACTAAGGAAAAACTGCGCGAAGAGTATAATGAACGGCATCAGCAAGAGGTGAATGGAAATGGGGAAACCAGACGGCAACCCTATTCGGCGGATATAGAAGGATCGGGAATTGCTGATGCGATCGCGGCGGCGAATCCTTGTCGAATTATCGCCCTGTGTCCGATTGTCGGTGAAGATGAAGGGGTGACGGCTCAAGTTTCTGCCTCTTGTCCGATGCAAAAGCACAGTCAAAGTACCCTAGTTTGCTGTGAATACATTACCTTGAGTGGTACACCAGCAGCTTTAGAGCGCATCGGGGGTATGATCTGTGAACTGATGATTAGTGATTTACCCCAATTTATCTGGTGGAAAGGAACCCCTGATCCAGATTATGGGTTGTTCAAACGACTGGCTGGAATTAGCAATAACGTGATTGTGGATTCCAGTGCCTTCCAAAAACCAGAAGAGGCGTTGGCACGACTACAGGAGTTCATCACCCAGGACATCCCCATGGCTGACCTCAATTGGCAACGGTTAGCCTCATGGCAAGAATTGGCGGCTGAGGCATTTGATCCGCCAGAACGCCGCTCTGCGCTCAAAGAGGTTGACCAAGTTACTATCGATTATGAGCAAGGTAATCCAGCTCAAGCGTTAATGTTTCTGGGATGGTTAGCCTCTCGACTGCAATGGCGTCCGGTTTCCTATTCCAAAGAGGGCGGAGAATATGATATCCGACGGGTTAAATTTACGACTCCCGAACATCGCCCGGTAGAAGCTGAATTAGCCGGAATTCCTACGGCTGATGTGGGAGAAGTGGCGGGAGATTTGATTAGCCTGCGTTTGGGTTCAACAAATATGGATGCAGACTGCTGTACTGTGTTGTGTTCAGAAACCACAGGTTGTATGCGGATGGAGGCACATGGCGGGGCGCAATCGTGCCGCATTCAGCAAGTTACGCCGATGTTTGACCAAAAAACGGAGCAGTTGTTGAGTCAGCAATTGCAGCGTTGGAGTCGCGATTTGCTCTATGAAGAAAGTCTGGCGGTGACTGGGCAGATCATGAACGCTGGGAGTTAGGGATTCGGTGATGGGGGAGTTACCAGCTATCAGTTATCAGTGAGCAGTTATCAGGAGTAGGGGAGATGGGGGAGATGGGGAAGATGGGGAAGATTGTGTAGGGGCGGGTTTCACGACTATCTTTTTGGTTACACCCAAATGTACATAAACCCGCCCCGACTTGACGAATAACGAATGACAAATGACAAATGACAAATGACAAATAACGAATGACAAATGACAAATGACAAATGACAAATGACCAATGACCAATGGCTTTAATTATTGCTGGTGAACGGAGTGGGGTAGGCAAAACAACGGTGACGCTTGCCCTACTTTCGTGTTTATCGCGACGGTATCGTCGAGTGCAATCCTTTAAAGTGGGTCCAGATTACATTGACCCGATGTTTCATCAACGGGTAACGGGGCTTCCCTGTCGCAATTTAGATCCGGTGTTAACGTCGGAAACTTATGTTCAAGCCTGTTTTAACCTTCATCTGCACGGGGTAGACTATGCTCTGATTGAAGGGGTGATGGGGTTGTTTGATGGTGCATCAGGACGCGATGATGTTGCCAGTACAGCGCATATTGCCCGACTGTTAAATGTCCCGGTGCTGTTAGTTTTAGATTGTAGTCGCTTATCCCGTTCCGTCGCCGCGATCGCACAAGGATATCGTTGCTTTGATCCCCGCATCCAAGTGGCTGGGGTGGTGTTGAATCGAGTGGGGAGCGATCGCCATTTAGAATTGCTTCAAGATGCCCTAGAACCCCTACAATTACCTATACTCGGTGTACTCCGGCGTCAGGATAGTCTGACGATTCCCGATCGCCATCTGGGATTAGTTCCCACCGATGAACTGACGTTTCTGGATCAGTTCATTGATCAACTGGCTCATATTGGCGAAACCTGCTTTAACTGGGAGCATTTGTTGCCTCTGTTAAGGGCAGAGATTCACGATTTAACCGTTACCAATCAACCGTTATACCCCGGTGTAACTCAACCCATTACCCGAATTGCCATCGCTCGCGATCGCGCCTTTAGTTTCTACTATCAAGATAATCTGGATTTATTGCAACAGTTGGGAGCGGAATTAGTTCCCTGGAGTCCCCTAGTGGATACCACATTACCCGAAGGCGTGCAGGGACTTTATTTTGGTGGGGGATTCCCCGAAGTGTTTGCCCAGGAATTGGCGGATAATATCGAGGCGCGTCAGGCGGTGTGGAATGCCATTGTTCAGGGAATGCCTACCTATGCTGAATGTGGTGGGTTGATGTATTTGTGCCAACAGGTTACAGATTTTGAGGAAAAATGTTGGTCGATGGTAGGGATATTACCCACAAAGGCGGTAATGGGCAAACGTTTAACCCTGGGATATCGTCAAGCAACGGCATTACAGCATACGCCATTGGTATTAGTGGGTGAAAGGGTTTGGGGACATGAATTTCATCGTTCCCAGTTAACAGCAAGTCCTGAACAGCCTTTGTTTGAAACAAGAGGATATGATCCGAAGGGAAAAGTGGGGATTGAGGGGTGGCGAATGCATCAATTACATGCGTCCTATATTCATCTGCATTGGGGTGGAACAACAGGTATTCCTCGGCGTTTTTTGAAATGTTGTCAACAATTTAATCCAAATTAAGTAGGTGGGGACAATTAAAGATCGTCATTTGTCATTCGTCATTTGTCATTTGTCATTCGTCATTTGTCATTCGTCATAAGCTGTTATGCATTTAAATTGGGAATGGGTAGTGACCAAGATGTTTGCACCACAAGGATTTCGCAGTTTCTAACATTATGGTTTAAATGCCGAACAGCTTACTCGCTTCGCCAGAAGCAAGCTACGTCCTTTGTTAAAAGTAACGCACCATATACCTGAGAACGGTGCGTTACGGCGCAAAAGCGCAAATTATTCGTGATGTTAATCCAAGTAAGCGCCTAACGCACCCTACGAAAATTTGAGAAGTTGAAGTTAGCGATTATAGGAAACTGTTGCTACCGATGGTTCCTTAATTTGAGGAACTACGACGTTCTGAGCATAAATCTGGGGCTTATCTTGGGCGACTTGGAAATACGCTTCCCGTAGCTGCGCGTTAACCGCTACTGTCTTGGCATCATAAAGCTGGGTGGCGAGTTTGGGATAGAACCCAATACCCAGAATCAGCACTAAAAAGCAAGCGGCAATAAAAACTTCCCGTGGTTTAGCATCGGTGTAGATTGCATTAGTCGGCAAAACACAATCCGTGCCAAAGCAAACGGCTCCTTCTTCATCCTTATTCTCGAAGTTGGAATTATCAAGTTCACAGGTTGGGGCGACGCCTGCTCCGTAAAAGACTTGTCTGAGTAGAGAGAGGAGATAGATAGGTGTAAGGATCAGTCCCAACGCCGAGAGGAAGACTGTTACTGTGCGGAAAGTTGAGCTATAAATATCACTGGTTGTCACCCCGACAAAGACTGAAAGTTCGCTGGCAAATCCACTCATTCCCGGAAGGGCAATGGATGCCATTGCGGCGGCGGTAAACAAGGCAAATACTTTGGGCATCACCTGACCAATACCACCCATATTATTTAAGGCTAGGGTGTGGGTACGATCATAGGTAACTCCAGCTAGGAAGAATAGCACAGCGGCAATTAAACCGTGGGAAATCATTTGCAACATTGCGCCACTGATCCCTAAGTCGGTGAATGAGGCGATTCCGAGGAGGACAAACCCCATGTGAGACACGGAGGAAAAGGCAAGACGCCGCTTCATATTTGGCTGGGCAAAGGAGTTGAGTCCACCATAGACAATATTGATCACCCCTAACATCGCCAGAATTGGGGCAAAGTAAACGTGAGCATCGGAAAGTATCTCTAGATTCAGGCGAATTAATCCATATCCGCCCATTTTCAGGAGTACCCCAGCTAAAATCATTGATACAGGAGCCGAGGCTTCACCATGAGCATCGGGAAGCCAGGTGTGCAAGGGGAAAACCGCTAATTTAACTCCAAAGGCAATTAATAATCCCGCATAGAGTAGCAGTTCTAATGCCAAGGGGTAATCCTTGATGCCGAGTTCAACCATATCAAAGCTGATTGTCCCCTCGCCATAGAGTGCCATGGCTAACCCAGCGACCAAAATAAATATAGAGGCGGCGGCAGTATAGAGTAAGAATTTGGTCGCGGCGTATTGACGCTTCTGTCCCCCCCAAATCGAGACGAGGAGATAAACGGGAACCAGTTCCAGTTCCCACATAATAAATAGGAGCAGAATGTCTTGGGCGATAAAGACGCCAATTTGTGCCGAATACAGCACCAGCATCAGAAAATAGAAGAGGCGAGGCTTGTGATCGACTTGCCAAGCTGCGAAAATGGAGAGCGTTGTCACCAGTCCCGCCAGAAGTACCAGGGGAAGTGACAGTCCATCCACAGATATTGCCCAACTGAGACCTAATTGAGGTATCCAGGTATACTTTTCGGTGAGTTGGAATGTGGCGCTGCTGGAATCGTAATGCTGCCAAAAGGTGTACACCATCAACAGAAAATCTGCGATCGCGACACCGAGGGCATACCATCGCACTGTCTTACCCCCCTTATCTGGCAGTAGAGGAATGGCAAGAGAGGCAATGAGTGGTAATAGGACGATCGCGCTTAGCCAGGGAAATGAATCGGCTATCATGACGATGAGAAAAAATACTTAGTTAACAGATGATGTTATTTTACTAAGCTTTGTAACATTTTTATCATAAATATTTATCTTGGATCACTATAGGGTATCCCCGTAGAGGATGTAGACCACCGTTTTCATAGTTTTGGGGCGGGGAGAGAAAGAATCTACATTGGGTAATCACAGCATGTCCCACAACCACCATCACCATCACGACCACGAATCCTTCAACTACAATCGTGCTTTTGCCATTGGTTTAATTCTCAATGGCGGGTTTGTCATTGTTGAAGCCGCTTCGGGTATCTTCTACAATTCCCTGGCGTTACTGGCGGATGCAGGTCACAATCTCAGTGATGTCTTAGGCTTGGTTCTGGCTTGGGGTGCGAATATGTTGTCCCAACGTTCTCCAACCAAGCGCTATACCTACGGCTTCCGTCGTTCCTCGATTTTGGCGGCTCTTTTAAATGCTACCCTTGTCCTCGTGGCGATGGGTGCAGTGGCGTGGGAAGCGGTGAGAAAGTTCTTTAATCCTCAATCTGTACCCGGTGGTGTTGTGATTGGTGTTGCTTTGGTTGGCGTGGTGATTAATACCATTACAGCACTCTTGTTCATGTCTGGTCGTAAAGAGGATATGAACATTCGCGGTGCATTTGTGCACATGGCGGCGGATGCGCTGGTTTCTGTGGGAGTCGTGCTGGCGGGTATTGCGATCGCGGTAACGGGGTGGCTGTGGTTCGACCCGGCTGTCAGTTTAGTTATTGTGGTGGTTGTGGTGGTGAATACGTGGCAACTGTTTCGGGAGTCGCTGAATTTAGCCCTAGATGCGGTTCCGGAAGGGATTGAACCCCTTGCCATTCGCACGTATCTAACTGAACTTCCTGAGGTTGATCAAGTCCATGACCTGCATATCTGGGCAATGAGTACGACAGAAATAGCGTTAACGGCTCATCTGGTGATACCCAAAGGGTATCCGGGTGATGCTTTTTTGATGAGGGTATCCCAGCATCTGCATGACCAGTTTGGCATTGAACATCCGACGATCCAAATCGAAACGGGTGATCCGAGTCAACCCTGTACTTTGGCTTCAGAGAATCAGGTTTAATCGTCATTGGTCTTACAAAGTCCGCCTGCGCGGACTGGAATATAAAGGGGATAGTAAACTATGGCAAGATAATGATCACGTTTAGACAAGGAGGCGCTGTTGGCTAGGGCTGAGAACCAATTCCGTCACACAGACTGCGATCGCGTTTGTCCAGACTAGGGTTATTCTGGAGATAATCTCGTAGGCGATCGCAACTACGCTCGATGAGCTGATTTGGCTGCAAAAGAGTCACATCCCACAGAATCAGGGTCTTATCATTAATTGCCGAGGCAATGAGTTCATTCTTAGATGTGAATCTCACCTGCCAATCAAAATCCCTGGGTCCCGACAGGGTATGGAGTAACTCACCGTCTCGATTCCAGAGTCTGACGGTTTTGTCTTTACTCATGGTGGCAATTTTCTGACCCTTTGGGCTAAACACGACTTCGCTAACTTCATCGGTATGACCTTCTAAGGTTTCTAGCAACTCGCCTTTTCGATTCCAAAGTCTGACCGTCTTGTCTTTACCCACTGTGGCAATAATCTGACTATCTGGGCTGAACGCTACTCCGTTAACTTCACCGCTATGTCCGTTTAGGATTGCCAGTGACTCGCCGTCTCGATTCCACAGTATGCCCTCGTCGTCCCAACTTGCCGTAGCAATCATCTGACTGTCTGGGCTGAACGCTATTCCCTGAACCTGATCACGATGCCCTTTCAAGGTTGTCACTGAAGTGCCATCGAGTGTCCAGAGTTTGACGGTTCTGTCCTTATTCGCTGTGGCGAGGATCTGGTTATCAGGGCTAAAAGCTAGGCTGTTAATTTCCTCAGTCTGCCCGACTAGAGTTGCGACAAGAGTGCCGTCAGCCTGCCAAATTTTTACAGTATCGTCCCAACTCGCCGTGGCAATAAGTGTACCATCTGGGCTGAAAATAACGTTGTAGACTCCTGAGTGATGCCCTTCTAGGGTGTTTATCAGAGTGCCGTCAGTCTTCCAGAGATTGACTGTGCTGTCTTCACTTGCTGTAGCAATCTTCTTACCATCTGAACTGAAATCTATACTATGGATCTCCTGAGAATGGTTTTTAAGTATTCTTTTATTTAAGCTTTTATTTCGCTTCCAGAGTTTGACTGTGTTGTCTTGACTAGCAGAGGCAATCATCTGACCATCAGGGCTAAAGTCTACGCCAAAAACACCGTCAGTATGCCCTTCCAGGGTTTCGAGTAAAGTGCCATCCTTACTCCAGATGTTAATCGTCTTATCCCAACTGGTCGTTGCAATTCTCTTGCCATCGGGACTGAAATCAACTCGGATTACCCGATCCGTATGACCGTTGAGCGTATGCTGTAATGTACCATCAGTGTTCCAGAGTTTAGCTGTATTATCTCGACTCACAGAGGCAATCATTTTACCATCGGGGCTAAATGCAACTCCGAAAACGCGATTACTATGGCTATTGTCTTCTTTTAAGGTTTCGTCTTTTAGCGTGCGGAATGATTTTTTATTCGTAGTTTTCCAGAGTTTGACAGTCCCATCCCAACTCGCTGAGGCAATTATCTCACCATTTGGGCTAAATGCTATTCCGTCAATCACATCTTCATGTCCTGTCAAAGTTTTGAGCAATTTGCCATTTTCAGTGTTCCAGAGTTTGATTGTTTTATCCCCACTTGCCGTGGCAATGAGCTTGCCATCCGGGCTAAAAGCTACGCCAAAAACTCCATCACTATGTCCTTTCAAGGTATGTACTAGGTTTATGTCTAACTTATTGCCTATCTTTCTATCTATTTTCCAGATTTTGGCTGTTTTGTCGAAACTTGCCGTAGCAATCATTTGACCATCAGGACTGAAAGCTAAGTTATTGATTTTATCCCCTTCATCTTGATTTTCTTCTAAGGTATGAATAAACTTGCCATCAGGTTGCCAAAATTTCACCGTATTGTCAAAACTTGCCGTGGCAATGATCTCGTCAACCGGGCTAAAAGCAACTTGAAGAACCGCATCCTTGTGACCTTCGATACTGTTAGATTCTTGATACTCTTTAAATCCAAAGACTACTCGATATAGCATTTGTTCAAATTTCGGATTTATTTCTGTTTTTGAGCCACCTAATTTTTGCAGTTTTTTTCCTGAACTTAATGTTTTTTTGATTGCATCTAATTCTTGATTAGATGCAAAAAGTTTTTCCGATTCAGCAAGGTTTTTTTCAAGGTTACTTGTGATTTCATCTTGTCTTAGTCGCCATACCATTGGTGTAGCGAAAACTATAAACATGAAACCAGTCACTGTTACAGTTTGTAAAATTCGTAGTTGTTGCCGTAAAAGTTTATCAAGTTGCAATTGAGTCTGTTGGAGTTTTTCTAAAGAATCATCTCCAATTTTTTGGCGAATAAA
Source organism: Coleofasciculus sp. E1-EBD-02 (assembly GCF_040218245.1). NCBI lineage: Bacteria > Bacillati > Cyanobacteriota > Cyanophyceae > Coleofasciculales > Coleofasciculaceae > Coleofasciculus > Coleofasciculus sp. E1-EBD-02. Next base: position 8,626 of record NZ_JAVJQN010000240.1, read on the forward strand.
AGCAACCAGATAATCATGAATTAACTGATAATGATTATCTGGGACACTTTGCCAAAGAAAGACTAAACCTGATTCTTTAAGAATTTGTAAGACAACTTTAAGTGTTTTGTCTAATCTCAAATCATTGCTTTTTGATTTTGTCGTCAAATCTAGAGTAAATATATATCTCCAGAAATTATTTCTCAATCCTTCTAAAAGTTTAGATTTCCGTGAAATTTCTAGTAGTTCTAGAATCTCTTTTTTCAAGTCATCATGAGTTTTCAAAGGACGAGTTTTATTCTCATCCGTCAGTAAAAACAAAACTAACCAGGCAATCTCTTCATTCTCGCTACCACAGTCTCGCACAACAGATTCCAAGTAACGTTGGACTAATTTTTGTTTAGCTTGAGAGCCAAGCTGCTTATAGTTTGCCAGAGTAGTAATTCCTTCGGCTTGCAATTGTGCGCCAACAATCTGTAATTCAATTGGACGGACTTCTCCCTGATTTTTGGAAAGTTCGCGTACTATTTCATTAATCAAAGCTGACTCCAAAGAAAATGCCGAATCTTCAGTTAAACTTTGGATTACATTTTTGGTATCTTCTGGGGATAAATTTCCTAATGTATAGAGACAAGTTTTGCCGAGAACGTCTTTGTTGACAATTGCCATTGTTTTGAGACGATTACAAGGCAGTAAATAATGGATAAAATCTTCTCGTATTGATAGAATAACTTTAACAAAACTCATCCTTAAGCATTCAGCTATAAACTCAAAGAAGATTTGCCGTTGCTTCCATTCTGTGCTAGCAAAGAAAAACTCTTCAAACTGGTCAAAAATTAAAACCGTAAATAAATTATCCTCTTCATTGCGTTGTAACGCCTCAAGCAAAGTCACAGGGGAATCCGGTAGATTCGGTAAGCTTATTCCTCGTTGATCAAGTGCCTTTGCCAGGGATAGACCTAACTCTCTACACCAGTCGGTATAAACTCGTAGGAGAACGGGCAAACTATCGCGAATACCGATACTGCGACGATTGAGTTCAGGAATTAAACCCGCATTCACCAGAGAACTTTTACCGACACCGGAAGGTCCACAAATCACCGTCAGTTGGTGCTGATTATTACCCATGCGGGCAATCAAATGCCGCACATCCCGTTCTCTTCCTGAAGCAATAATCTCTGGGGCAATTGTTTTTTGCGATAGCGTCAATCCAGATTTCGGCTGTCGCTGGGGTTGTAAATTTCCGGCACCAATAAACGCCCGAAAACCAAACTGTTGCTCGATTGAGCGTTGATATTGTTTAACTTCAAATGCCTGAAGATAATCCTGTTGCTCAAAATACAGCGATCGCAATTCCTCAAGAATCTGAATGTAAAGCTGCGGATTGTCCTCTGGATCACCATTTTTTGCCGCTTCTAGGTTCTCCAACGCCTCCTGAATCTGCCCCAGTTGTCGTAAGCTTTGTGCTAATACCAGCAGATGTAAACCCCGATACTGCTGTTGTTCACTGGGGAGACGATTGACAATTTCCAGGGCTTTTTCCGACAGTTCCTTCGCCTCAGTTGGGTTAGGCGGCTTCTGGTTGAGTGCGACTTCTGCCAAAAAGCTATAATCTTGAGCAAGTTCTACACTCATCCCATACCTTGCGTGGAGTGGCTGGAATTGATTTGCCAGCTTCTGTAATTCGTCCCAATCCTTAACTTGTCGCAGTACCTTGCCCAATTCGTTGCTAAACTTAGCGACTAAATCCTGCCGCTGTGCCTGTTTAAACCGTTCCAGACATTGTTTTAAATAAGGAATAGCTTCTTCACAGAAAAAGCAGTTGTCTGAGCGACACAGTTTTCCGGTGCGGGAATAACACAAGCCAATATGGAATAGTAGCACTCCTTGTCGTTCTAATAAGCAGGGGGTAGGATTATCCTGAGTTGTGGGTTCCCAAAAGTCTAGACTGTTTTGGTAATAGGTTAATGCTTGTTCCAGTTGACCAACCCAAAACGCATCTCGCCCCTGAACAAATTGCCAACAGGCTTCGAGTTCTGGTGTCAATGGCAGATTATAGCGTTTCAAATCGGCGATCGCACATTTAATTTCTGAGAGATAGCGCCAGCCAAAGATAGCTTCATTGGAGAGGAAGCGATTCGCCCCTGCATTTAAAACCGCTTTAAAGAGTTGCCTTACCCGCTTGTGGAGAATATCTTGCAACTCTTGCGGCGTAATCATCAATTCAGTCAGAGTTCCCCAATTTTTTAAATCAGGGGCAATCCGTGTCAGTTGCTGGGAAATAGAATCATTAATCCATATCAATACTGGGAAGGGGCAATGCTGGCGAAACTCCTCTCGCACCGAATTCATTGAACTCAGGAGTTGCTTAATCTCCCGCACTGACTCTATGCCTAAAACCATTAAAGCTGAAGGCTGTTCATCTCCTAATTGCTCACGAATTGTAGCGTAGAGCCGGGTTACTGAGGGTTCCAGGACAATTGTTCGCATTTCTGGGTAACGTTGGCGCAGCCGCCGCACCATTTGCTGCTGTAAGAGTGCGTAGTTACAGTGAACCCAAATCAGGGAAAATTCCCCTTCAGACATGGAAATTGCCCAAGCCAAATCCTCTAACGACTGTTCGCTAGGGGAAAGATTTTTCCGAGAGGAGTAAGATTCCATCATGACTTTAATTCCTTTGCCTCTGCCAAAATTGGATTAATATCAAACCAGTACCCATCGTCATCCCGGTACTCATAGACAAACAAGCTGCGGATTAGAGTTTTATAGTCTTGAGCGCCCGCCACCTTTTTGTGTTGGGCAACTTGTCGCAATAATTGCCACTCGGTATCACTAACAGCTAAAACTGCATCATTGCGATGTTCTCGAATAACATCTTCTAGACAGTCGCGACAAATGGGTAATCCTTTTTGTTTTTTGATCGAGTCATTTAATAGCCGCAGTAAATTCCGCACATGACCGCCACTAATTTGACACAAACGATCTAATGTTGCAGGATGATCAAAAACCTCGGTGATCCAATTGAGACGCTCTTGCTCATTCAAATCAGGAAAGGCTCTTGCCAGTACCATTTGTCGCAGTCGTTTCATTCCCTCCGCACATTCTGTTCCATCCCGCGATCGCACGGGGATCATCGGTAACACTTGGGGATTGACTAAAAATCGCTCTACTAAAGTACCAAAGTCCTTGGAGAACCTTAACGCCAAGGGCATAGTATAAATAACATGACAATTAAGTTGACGTAACTGTTGCCCTCGGTCTACAAATAAATATTCTTGTTGCGGTCGTCCAAAGGGTTTGGGAGTATTACTGATGCGGTCAAGATTATCGACAATTACCACCAGTCCCTTTTTACCCTTGGCTTTCAATTTTTCCTGTCCTGGTTCTAATAATTCGGAGTTAATTGCCTCTAAAATTCCCTTGGTTTGCGGTTCCAGATAGCTTCTTAACTTATTTCGTAACTCAGGAGACGCCTTCGCCTTAGCTGAAATCTTGCCAATTAAGGGTGCAATTAGGGAAAGTCCTTCCTCAGAGGAAAGGCTGACTTTGCCAATTCCAGGAATACCAACATCAACAGAGAACTCTTCCTCAATTTTCCCTGTAATCTTACCCATTCCCAGGACTGAGGCTTCGGCAGATAATTCAATTTCCGTTTGCAACAGTTTACTGACTTGCCTTAGCCTGGTCTTGAGATTGGTTGATTCTTCAAGTTTCAGGGTCTCGATACTATTACTCACCTGACGGGCGATGGCTAGCAAAATATCACTAATATCGACATCCTCAAACTCTAGGTCTTGATCAGAGACAAAGTAAACGACATGAAACCCGCGATATTCCAACTCTGCCTTCAGGCGTAACAATTCCGTAGACTTGCCACAACCAATATGTCCAGTGAATAGCTGACAGGTTGGTGTATCCGGTGACCATAAGGTGATATTTTCACGTAACTCTTCGATCACCTGACCACCCCGCACAACAGAAAAATCAATGTAATACTTATAGTCTGTTTCTGCGTTGTTCAAAAACAAGGTTTTGCCGGGATTCGTGGCTTGAAAAAAACTCCGTAAATCCAGCTTCATAGCAATCTTAATTCAATTGTATGGAGGCATGTCAGTGTAGTTGTAATACACTGAAATACCACTTTGGAATTTAGCACGGCTTAGGTAGGATGTGCAAACATTTTTATGAAACTATAATTTTCCTTAAAAAATATTGGGCTTGTTGTTATCGTTAGTGTGGTGACAAGAAGCTTACAACAGCGTAAGGTAAATCATTTCGTCCTTTATCTGAGGACAGGACGGATGAGGGAAAAATGAGTTTCTAATTCATCTTTCTTAAAACAAATATAGCCCTTGCCCGACTTGGCGAGTTTGCGTTTGGTCTGATCTACATCGGCTTTAACTCGTTCATACCTTGTCAGTAAGTAAGCCCAAACACCTGATCCAGTCGTCTTTAGACGACTTAAGCTTTTAGCCAGTGGTTTAAACCACTGGCTGGTTAACTGCCTTTTGCCTTATCTGTCCCGACAACCGGCTAAAATTACACGCCCATGGGGAAGGTTTCGGGGGCTTCACCTCGATCCCATTGATGGGTGCGTTCTAAGGGTTCGACGGCGCGAGTTTCGTCAAAATGGATAATCGCATCAAACTGTTCCGGTAATCGCGCCTGGAAATAATGGCTGACGCGCTCGGTTTGGGGCAGATAAATTACCCCGATCGCACGTTCTAAACGCGGCTTGTGTAACCCTTGCACGGCGGGGTTTTGCTCCCGTAAGTTCAGCCAAAAGTTCGGCTGTCCCGTCTGATGAAACAAGGCTTCATAACTTTCCGGTAATGCCCGACGCACTTGCTTGCGTTCCGCTGATGCACCCCAGTTGGAGGCGGCGGTAACGGTTCCGGTGTAGGTACTAAAGCCAATCAGGAAGGCATCGTCATTGTATTGCTGACGCACCAGTTGACCAACATTCAGTTCCCCCGCCGCGCCCATATCGGTGGCTCTGGCGTCGCCGAGGTGGGAGTTATGTTCCCAAACCACTACTTTCGTGGGTTGACCCTGTTGCTCAAAGTGAGTCACCAATTGGTTCAGGGTTTCCGCCATGTGGCGATCGCGTAAATTCCAGGAGGAAATTCGACCGCGAAACATGGAACGATAGTATTGTTCGGCGTTCTTAATCAGTCTGGCATTCTGTTCGGCATAGAAGAATTCATCTTCGGGAATACGCCCATCTCGTTGGGCATAATCCGCTGCACGGCGTCGTAAATCCACCAGTTGATCGACCACCTCATCTTCACAGGGTTGATTCATGCCAATGCTGGTAGCATATCCGTAGGTTTGGGTATCTTCACCAAAGTGATCGAAACAGGAGTAACGGTAACGCGCATGGGCGGCGGCTTCTGGATCAATGGTATCCAGATACTTGAGAACGGCTTCGATTGAGGTATAGAGGCTGTAGAGATCTAGCCCATAAAACCCGGCTTTCGTGGCATCCTGCGGTAAAGCATCATTGTACTCTCGCAGCCAACCGACAAAATTTAATACATCGGCATTGCGCCACATCCAAGTGGGGAAGCGTTGGAAATCTGCTAATGCGTCGATACTGTCGGGATCATCACTAACACCTCGAACGTAGCGATTAATCCGATAAGCATCGGGCCAATCGGCTTCAACGGCGACGGCGGTGAATCCCTTTTCTTGAATGAGCCGTTTGGTGAGTTCTGCCCGTTGTTGATAGAATTCGTGGGTGCCGTGGGAGGCTTCGCCGATGAGGACAAAACGAGCATCTCCGATTTGATCGAGTAGGGCATCATAGTCGGATGATGTCCCGGAAATAGGATGTGCGGCTTGACGTACAGCATCGGTCAGTTTAGTTTTTGTAGGCATGGTAATTTTATAATCTATAACGTCTGAATAGTTGGACGAGTGAGGCAGGGCTGGTTTTGTTGTTCCGTTATTGGTGGGGAGGGCGGGTTTTGTTGTTCATTTATCGGTGGATATTTGAATTTAGTCCCTAAACCCGCCCCTACAATTGTCCCTAAACCCTTACGAATGACAAATGACGAATGACGAATGACAAATGACAAATGACGAATGACAAATGACAAATGACAAATGACGAATGACAAATGACAAATGACAAATGACAAATGACAAATGACGATCCCTTTAATTGTCCCCACCTACTTAAGCTCTAGTCGGTTGTTGACTGGCTGCACGTTCCATCAAGTCACGCACTTCTTGGTCGGTGGTTTGGTCAAATTTGTCGTACCACAGACCGACGGCGTAGAACGATTGGGGTGTTTCACTACAGATAATTTTGTCTACCTTGACTTTAAACTCCTTGCAGGTTTCTGGCGCGGCAACGGGGACAGCGGCAACAATTTCCTTCGGGTTATGCTGTCGCAAGGCAACGGCAGCGGCGTGCATCGATGCACCTGTAGCTAACCCGTCATCCACCAAAAGTACGGTGCGATCGCGCAACTCCAGAGGCGGCAGATCCCCTCGGTAAGCTTTTTCCCGCCGTTCTAATTCTTGTTGCTCTTTGGCTGCAACTTTGTCAATCGCTTGCTTGGATACACTCAGCGATCGCACCACGTCCTTATTTAAAATGCGCGTACCACCACTGGCGATCGCACCCATGGCTAATTCTTTGTGACCCGGTGCGCCTAATTTGCGAACCAGCCACACATCTAGAGGCGCATTGAGTCCTCTGGCTACCTCATACGCCACCGGGACACCCCCACGGGGTAATCCCAGAACAATCACATCGGGGCGGTTGGCATACTCTTTCAAATCGCTGGTGAGTCTTTGACCTGCTTCTTTTCTAGTTTTGAAAATCATAATTATTCTAATTTGTCAATAAATTTTAGAGAACTAATTCCAGTCAGTGAATTAAGTTGAAACTGTTCCCTGTTTCCTCGTCTTTTAGATTAGATCGCTAGATGCCAGAAATTCGTCAACCTACAGATAGATACCTGAACAACTCAAAACCCTAGCTAATTTCTTTCGCAAGATCCATGTCATTTAAGGGGATTTTTCTTGGCTGTTGCGATCGCGGTTTGATCGGCATCTCGATTATGAACGTTGTCCCTTCCCCTGGGGTGGACAGGCAACTGAGTTGTCCCTGGTGTTTCTCAACGATAATTTGGTAGCTAATGGATAAGCCCAAACCTGTACCACTGCCCACGGGTTTTGTTGTAAAAAATGGATCAAAGATTTGCGGTTGCACCTCCTCAGAGATGCCGATTCCATTGTCAGTAATGCGGATGATCACAACGTCGGTCTGCTGGTTTCCATTTTTCGGGGGGGGTTGTCGGTGAGCATCAGCGACTTCGGTGCTGATCTTAATTACTCCAGGTGACGAGTGACTTTCTATGGCATCGAGAGCATTAACAAGTATATTCATAAACACCTGATTCAATTGATTCGCATAACAAGTTACTTGGGGGAGTTTACCATACTCTTTAATCACCTGAATGTCCGGTCGATTGCCTGGAAGTTTGAGTCGATGCTGTAAAATAAACAGGCTACTGTCTATCCCTTGATGAATATCCACCGACTTCAGGTCAGCTTCATCGAGTCGAGAAAAGTTTTTCAGGGAAAGAATAATCTGATGAATCCGCTCTGCCCCTTCTTGGATAGAATTGAGCAGTTTATGCCAATCTTCTTGGATAAATTGTAAATCAATGGCTTTCGCTATATCTTGAATAGATGCAGAGGGATTGGGATAGGTTTCTTGATAGATATTAATTAAGCGCAGCAAATCATTAAAATATTGACGACCAATGGTGAGATTGCCCACAATAAAAGAAACGGGATTATTAATTTCGTGAGCTATTCCCGCAATCATTTGCCCCAAACTGGACATTTTTGCCGTTTGCACAAGCTGGGATTGGGTGCGTTTTAATTCTTCGAGGGTGCGTTGGAGTTGATGCGCTCGTTCTCGTTCGCGTGCTTCGGATTGTCGTAGGGCGGTTTCGGCTTTTTGGCGTTGGGTGATATCTAAGGCGGTGCCGAAGAGTTTAATTACCCGATGGTGTTGATCAAAAATGGGTTCAATTCTTACCTCAAGATGCCGAACGGTTGTACGATTTTTCGGTACAATCTGAAAGTCTAATTCGTAGCAGAGTCCTTGGGCAATGGCTTGCTTGACTGTTTCCTCGAATTCTGAGCAGTAATTGGGATGAATGAAGTCAAGGAGTTGTTGATAAGTGGGTTCCGTTTGATTGGGTTCCAGACCAAAAATGCGAAACAGTTCTGCTGACCAAATAATTTGATTCGTGATCACATCAAATTCCCAATTGCCAATATGAGCAATACGTTGAGCTTGAGCCAGATTTTCTTCGGAGAGGCGCAGTTTTTCTTCCGCCTGCTTGCGCGTGGTAATATCAATGCCAAAGGATTGAACTTCTATAATTTGTCCTTCTGTATCCCGAATCGGTTGATCTGTCCACTTAAACCAATGGAGTTCCCCCTGGTGAGAAATCATGATATGTTCGGAGGTTTCGGGACATTCGTGGTTGACAAGCGATTCGACAAAATCCCTCATCTGATCTTGAATGGAATCAGGCAGTAACTCTAAATATTTAGTGCCAATCAGTTCAGTTTGAGACTTAGAAAAAAAACGACAGTAAGACTGATTAACAAACGTGAGGGTGGTATCTGGTTTCCAGCGACAGACGAGAACTTGTTCCTGAAATTCTACCAGTTCTCGATAGCGGATTTCACTTAAACGTAATGCCTCTTGTGCTTGTTGACGTTCTGTGATATCACTAGCTGTACCAGTTACACCGACAACCTGACCCTGGTCATCAACTACTGCGATCGCGTTGAGTAATAATTGAATGGGTTCCCCTGCTTTGGTTAGATGGGTGGTTTCATATTGGAACACCGACTCTCCCTGAAGTAAACGCTCAAAAAGATTGACATCCGCTTCCAGACATTCCGGTGACAGAAACTCGGTAAACGAACGTCCCAGCATTTCCTCTGGAGAGTAGCCATAAAGGTGGTGGACAATCGGATTAACAAAGGTGTAATTCCCATCCCGATTAATCGACCAAATTAAGTCTTGTGACGCTTCAACCAGATGGCGATATTTTTTTTCACTCTCACTCAGGGCAATTTCTACCTGCTGGCGTTCCTGAATTTCTTGTTGCAGTTGGATATTTTGTTGGGTTAGCTGCTTTTGTAACCGTTGCAGACGCAGTTGACTCTCCACCCGCGCTAAAACTTCTTGCACTTGAAACGGTTTAGTAATGTAATCGACGCCACCGACTTCAAAGGCTTTCACCTTATCAAAGGTTTCATTTAAACCACTTAAAAAAATGACGGGAATAGTCTCGGTTTTCGGAGAGGCTTTCAACTGTTGGCAAACTTGATAGCCGTCCATATCCGGCATGACAATATCCAGTAAAATTAAATCGGGGGGATTGTTCGCAATAGATTTCAGCGCCAGTCTACCATTGGGAATGATCCGGATTTTGTACCCTTGTTCGCTTAACATCTCGGTTAACAGGTGCAAATTATCCGGGGTATCATCAATCGTTAGTATTGTCCCTTTGTACAGAGGAATTGACTCCAGAGTCATCATCTTCATCAGTAGGTGGTTTGGTCAAAGCTAATAGGTACTCGAATTGAAATTCATGAGTTAAAGTAGAGAGAGAATTGGCTAAGGATTCATCGCGATCGCGAATGCCCTCTATGAGGCTCAACATCTTATCAAAATCCCCTTCAATTGTGGCTTGATGGAGCGATATTCGCCACTCCGTCGGTAAATCCGCCAAATCCGTTGGCGTCAACGTAATGGTTATCGGGGATTCGGGAATCTTGGGTAGCACATCAGACAGCTCAAAATTTGCAGTATCCCGAATGTGAGTAGACTGGCTTTTGGTTAAGTCTAATAGGTTTTCTAGCAGTTCCAGCAAATGCTTACCAGCACTATAGATAATCCCTACATTTTTCTGATCCTCAGATGAGAGGGATTCAGAACGGTGCATCAGTTGAGCAAACCCGAGAATCGCATGGAGTGGTGTTCTAAATTCATGGTTTAAATTAGCTAAGAAAGCCCGTTTAACTTGGTTAGCGGCGGCGGCTTCGTCTTTGACTTGTTGCAGTTGTTCTTCTAATTTGGCATATTGGCAGAGGTTTTGCTGCAATTGCTCATTGATTTGACTTAACTCCTTAGTTCGCTCATCCACTTGTTGACGCAAAAGTTCAACGGTGGCATACATTTCTAGGGGATTCAGCGCTTCTAGGATCGTACTTTGGGTGATGATTCCAGCTAGTTTTCCGGCTTCGTCTACAACCACTAAACGACGAATTTTATGGCGTTTCATCATTTCATTCGCCAGCATCATTGAATCATTGATTTCAATGGGAAGCAGGGGGGTACTCATCACGGTTTTTGCTGGAGTTGTTGCGAAATTAATCCCCATTTTTTGCAACTGAATAATATCGCGTTCGGTAATAATTCCCTGGGGAACAATATCTGCGTTGTTTTGGGTTTCAGTAATCACGATGCAGCTTTTCTCATGGGTGAGCATTTGCTGCGTAATTTCTAGGAGAGACGCCGTGACAGAATTCTGAATCACCTGAGAATTCATCACATCTGCCACTCGTTTAAACTTTAATAAGTCAGTCGGTTGAACAATCTCTCGAATGGTTTTAGGCGTAATCACTCCAATAATTTCACCCCCTTTATTGATGACAGGTAAATGACGAATATGATGCTGGCGTAGCAGGTAAATAATAGAAAAAATACCTTGATCTTGGTCAATGGAAACGGTAATCGGATCAGACGTCATCACCGATTGAATCCTTAAGTTTTCCAGGGGTAGCTGCTGGGCAGCGATGCGGACAAAATCCCGTTCCGTGAAAATACCGACTAACCGTTTTTCTTGGACGACTAATGCATAACTACTCTGACGTTCATTGAGCCAATTGATAACCTCCGTTACCCGCATCTGGGGAGTAACTATGAGGGGATGGCGATCAATAGATTTTGATTGCGATAATTGTGCCAAGAGAGGACTGCAAGATGACATTTTTCCGTTTTATTATAATTTTTAAAGCAAACTTAGTTCAATTGTAATCTATATCGGCATTCGTCATTCGTCATTCGTCATTCGTCATTCGTCATTCGTCATACTCGCTACCCTTGAGAAGCAAGCTACGTTTATGTAAGGATTTGAGGAACATTCACAGAACTTAAGATAGTTCGGTTTATTTCCACCGACCTACTTAGACTAACTATATAACGTGTCACTCAGTCAAGGTATTAGGTTGGGAGTTGTTCACGACTGATTTAGACGAGAGCAGAGTTTCACATTTCGTTATCATTTCATAATTCAGACTCCTTACTTACCCAAGGTTCGGTAATATCGAGTAATCGTTCAAACTGAAAATCATGAGCCAAGTAGGTTAGAGTCTTGGCTAAGGTTTTATCCTGATCCTGGATTTTATTAATCAAGCTTAACATCTCCTCAAAATCCCCCTCAAGGGTAGCTTGGTGCAACGAGGCTAACCAATCAGTAGGCAACATAGCCAAATCATCCGATGTTAAGACAACTGTCTCCGTTGGCATAGACGTTTCCTCTGGTTCATCATAGATAAAGCTGATTCCCAGATGTTGGTTTATGGCTGCAAACAAATCAGATTCGTGAAACGGTTTGGCAATGAAATCCGCGCAACCCACCTCTAAGGCTTTTAACCGTTCTTCTTCTATTACACTAGCACTTAGGGCAATGATTATGGGTGATGTAGAGACGTTGCATGCAACGTCTCTACACTGTCGAATATGTTGGGTAACAGCGTAGCCATCCATTCCCGGCATCCGCAAATCCATTAAAATTAAATCAGGGTGCCAACTATGCCAAATCTCAATCGCCTCTTCACCATTACTCGCCTCTTGGAGTTCAAAACCCAAGGGATTCAGCAATTGGATTAATAGTTGACGGTTTTCCACTTGATCATCCACAATCAAAATTCGATAGTGGGGTTGATTGGGGGCAAGGGCAATGACGCGACAGGACGACTTTTGGGGTGTACTAGAAATAATATCGGTTTCCTTTGCCTGAATGTTAAACCTAAAGGTTGTCCCCTGCATAACTTGACTGTTAACTGTGATTTCCCCGCCCATAAGTTGGATAAACTTGCGCGTAATCGGCAATCCTAAACCCGTTCCACTCTGGGATTGAACTCCGCTTTGGCTTTGCACAAACGCTTCAAAGATACTCTCTAATTCATCCGCCGCAATACCGCATCCGGTATCTTTAATTTCAAAATGAAGCGTTATTCGTCCGTCGTCATTTATCCGTTGTTGAGTAACAGTTACAACCACACTCCCGGCTGACGTAAATTTAACAGCATTACTCATCAGGTTAATTAAGACTTGGCGTAACTTAATTTCATCGGTTTGTATCGTGGGGGGAACATCAGCCGCGCCGTTAAACCGTAATTGTAAGCCTTTCTCATTTACCTTGAGTCGAAACATATCTTCAACTTCACGCAAAAGATGATGCAGGTTAAACGTAGTTTCATTCAACGTAATACGTCCTGCCTCAATTTTAGATAAATCTAAAACTTGGTTAATTAGCGTCAATAAATGGTTTCCACTATTGTGAATAATCCGTAGGTTGTTTTGGTATTGCTGGGGAAGAGTGACACTATTACTCATCAGTTGAGCAAATCCCAGAATCGCGTTGAGAGGACTTCGCAATTCATGACTCATATTTGCCAGGAATGTGCTTTTTGCCCGATTCGCGGCATCGGCAGCTTCTTTTGCCTCTTGTAAGGCGATTTCAGCTAACTTGCGTTCGGTAATATCGGTATTCGTGCCAATCATACGGATACCTTTCCCTTGGACATCGCGGATGGCTTGTCCCCGGACGACAATCCAACGAATTGAACCGTCTTTGTGCATCATCCGATGTTCCACTCGGTACTCTGAGGTTTCTCCGGCTAAATGTGCCTGGGTTGCGGTTAGGAATGTGGACTGATCATCGGGATGAATCGAGGTGATCCAATGGTTGAAATTATTAGCAATTCCTGTCTCCGTGTAACCGAGAATTGCCTTAATTGTGGGGTCAATATAAAATTCATTCGTCTCTAGATTCCATTCCCAAACCCCCACCTTTGCCGCACGAGTCGCTAACTCATAGCGCTGTTCACTCTCTTGTAAGGCGGCTTCCATTTGTTGGCGTTCGGTGATGTCTGTGGCGGTTCCCAAAAGCTGAGTCACTATACCGTCAGGGGTTCTAGCAAAGGGGGTTTCTCGACCCAAAAGTGTGTGCCATTCTCCATTGGCATCTCTTACCCGATACTCGATTTCAAAGATTTCTCCATCTGCCGCATTTTGGACTTGTTGAAAATAGGCGGGTAATCGGGTTAAATCTTCTGGGTGGATAAGGCTGGGTAGCAGGTTTTCACCCATGGTGTGAATTTGTTCTGGGCTATAGCCCAGAAACGCTGCCATTTCCCGGTTGGCGTAGATATTGCGTTGTTCATTCAGGTCAAAAATATATAAAAGGTTGGGAGAGGCTTCAGCAATCCGTTGAACAAAATTCTGACTCTCTCGTAGTGCAGCTTCGGCTTGTTTGCGTTCGCTAATGTCGCGAATAATGCAAATTCTTTCGCCTCCCGGTAATAATGTGACCGAGACTTCATGGGGAAATGTGCTACCGTCACAGCGTAAACCTTGGGCTTCGGTACGACAATATCCTTGCTGTAATAATAAGGGTACATACTCTTCCAGCAGCCGTTGATATTCGCTAACCTCGTACAGCGTCTGCCAATTTTTACCTAGGAGTTGGGCAGCACTCTCATAACCAAAGATTTGGGCGTGCGCCTGGTTAAGAGAGACATACTCTCCCCGCTGATTCAAAATTGCAATCCCATCGGTAGCGGCTGACATGGCGGCGGCTTGCAACTGTAAGGTTTTCTCAACCTGTTTGCGATCGCTAATATTAAAGCTAGTGCCAATCAGTCTATAAATTCGCGAGTTGCTATCCCGCAGAGGGGTTAAATTAGTAATCCACCAGGTTTCTTGTCCCTGAATCTGTAGGCATTCTTCATAACTCATGCGTTCCCCTGCTGCAACACAGGCATGATACCGTTGAGACACCGCCTGTGCCGTTTCTGGAGTGAACATTTCTTGGGGAGTCTTACCGCTTATTTCTGAGGCGAGAAGACCTGACATCCGTTCATGGGTGGGATTAATACTAACATAACGGAATTCGCCATCTTCGAGAACATCCACGATAGAAACAGCCGCTTCAATCCCGTCATAGATACTCCGTAAAAAGGTTTCTCGTTCTCTCAGGGATTCCTCGGCTTGCTTGCGTTCGGTGATATCCTGAACGACAACCATACCCGCCATAATTTCGCCCGTATCATTTGGCACTGCCCGAGTTTGCACCAGATGAATGCAATTACGATAGGGTATTTCCAGGGTTTGTTCTATCCCCGCCAAAGCATCACGATACAGCGGTTCAACCAGCGCACATTCTGGTTCCGATAAAGCCTCCCAAATTGTTTTTCCTTCTAAGACATTCCGACTATATCCTGAACCTGAATTACCTAAACATTGACCATCCGCCACCAAATAACGCAAATCCTGATCAAACAAGAAAATTGCCCCATTGGGAAAATGTTTTGCCATGGTACGATACAGTTGTTCGCTGTTGCGTAATTCAACTTCTGCTTGCTTGCGATCGCTGATATCAATTGCCGTACCAATCACCTGCTTAACGCTGCCATCTGCAGTTCGGGCGAATACCGTTTCTCGACCAAATAAGGTATGCCATTTCCCTTGGGCATCCTGCATCCGGTACTCTATCTCTAAAATTTCTCCATCCGCCGCCGTCGTCAGCTTTTGCAACTGTTCTGAGACGATAGGGAAGTCATCGGGGTGCAACAAGCCGGAGATAAAATTTTCACCCATGGCTTGAATTTGTTCGGGTGTATAACCCAGAATTGTGGTTATTTCTTGGTTGCTGTAGATATTGCGATTTTCAATCAGATCATAAATATATAAGCAATAGGGTGAAGCCGCCGCAATTTGTTCGATAAAATGTTTACTTTGGCGCAGTTGTTCTTCCGCTTGTTTTTGAGCGCTAATATCAATACTCACACCCACATAGCCGATGGGATTTCCTTGGTGATCTCGAATTAGGGTATTCGTGGCATAAACTGGAAACGTGCTACCATCTTGGCGTTGAACAGTAAATTCCCCCTCCCAATAGCCGTTTTCTTGTACACCCGCTAAAATTTCCTGCGCTAGGGCTTTATCTTGGGGGAGTACGGTAACATCAAGGATTGATTGACCGAGTATGGTTTCTGGATTGAGTTGATATAAATGCTGAGCAAATTGATTGGTATAGATAATGGTTCCGGCTAAATCGGTAGCAATCACAGCATTACAAACTTGATTCAGTAGAGAGGCTTGAAAGGCAATTTGGGCTTCGGCTTGCTTGCGATCGCTAATATCACGGACGATGGAAAGGATCTCCTGGTTACTACAGGGAACAATACGGACTTCATAATCCCGCCATTGATTCTCGATCTGGAGTTGATAGTCGAGTTGTTGCACCTCACCGGATACCAAGCTTTCCTGATAAGCCGCCTTAATTTTCTGGGCTAAGTCTGGAGGGAAAACATCTTCCGGTTTTTTGCCTAAAAAATCCTGGGCTGGGATTAATATCGGGATAGTAGGTGCGGGTTTAAAATCGATAAACGTACCATCCGCCTGGGAACAGAAAATCATATCCGGAATCGCCGCCAATAGCGCCTGATTTCGGGCTTGGCTATGGCGTAATTCTTCGGTTTGTTCCGCCACCTGTTGCTCTAATTTATGATAATAATCGGCTGAAATTTGTTCAGGCTGCTGACGTTCACTGACATCAACAAACGCCGCGATCGCATGAGTCAGAGTTCCCTGACAATCATAGATAGGGGCGCCCCAGGCTTCTACGGAAATTGTGCGATCGCGGTGACGGATTTCCATATCATCAACCCGCACCCGTTTCCCTTGTAACGCTTGCAATAGGGGATGGCGATTCCGGGGATAAAATTCATCAGTTCCCGCCTGATAAATCCGATAGGTTTCAATGAAGTGATCCGCCGTCACTGGCTCAACCACCCCTTGACCCAAAATTTGCTTACCGATTTGATTTACATAGTCAGGTTTCCCATCCGCTTCTGACACAAAAATACCCACAGGTACAGCATCAAGAAGCTGTTTGAGGCGATGTTCACTCTCTTGGAGTTGGGCAATTAATACGGCTTGGTCTCGATTGGCGTGATTGAATCCCTGATTCATTTGATGCAGTTGCGCTATTTTTTGAGTCAAGTCTTGGTCTTAATTATAGCGCCTCCTTCAGATCCCCGACTTCTTGAACAAGTTGGGGATCTCATCTTCAAGTTTAATCCTACTTTTGTTTTTTGTCTAACCCCATTTTTCTGGCGGCATCATGGTAGGTTTTCAACGCTTTAGCCCCTACATTACCTGACTGTTTTTCCTTCGGTGATTTTTCCGAATCCTCTGAATCTCCGGCAGCTTTTTTGAGGGCTTCGGTATGAGCAATTCCTTGCTTTGCCCGATCTGCTTCAGTCAGTTGGATCGCATGTTTATCAGGAACAATGTTTGAGCCAAACTTACTGGCATAAACTTGGGTAAATTCTGCGCCGATAAACAGAATTTGGGCGGAATAGTAAACCCAAGCCAGAAAAATCACTAATGACCCCGCCGCGCCATAAGTTGAGGCAAAACTTCCTCGCCCTAAATACATGCCAATTAAAGACTTACCAATTGTAAAAAGTATGGCAGTGATAATCGCCCCAATCCAGACATCACTCCAGCTAATTTTCACATCCGGGAGAAACTTGTACATCATCGCAAATAGTAGCGTAATGACACCCAGGGAAAGCACCCAATTTAAAAGCGACCAAAGGAATCCTACTCCCAAAAGTAGATCACTGGCGTAATTACTCAACGCCGATAACGCTGCACTGACAATCAGAGACACTAAGAGTAAAAAGCCAATCCCTAGCACAACCGAAAAAGACAATAACCGTTTCTGTAAAAAACCTTTAACCGGGCGTCCAGGTTTCGGTTGTACTCCCCAAACGGTATTCAAAGCATCTTGCAGTTGGGCGAAGACTCCCGATGCACCAAACAGCAGCACGACAATACTGATAATTGAGGCAATACTGCTAACATTTGGTCGATTCGCATTTTGAATCGCCGTTTCAATCACCTTAGCCCCCTCAGTGCCAACTAGCCCTTGAATTTGCTCGACAATCTCCCCTCGTGCGGCTTCCGGACCAAAAATGGAACCCGCGATCGCGATCGCGATAATCAACAACGGTGCCAGGGAGAACACCGTGTAATAGGCTAAGGCGGCGGCTAACCGTGACGCTTTATCCTCTTGCCATTCTTGAATCGTTTCCTTGAACAGTTCTCCAATAACCTTAAATTTCATCACCAATAACTCCGCGAGGGATTTCTATTATCACATTTCAATCATCAATTATTAATCTTTATAAAATCTTAAGGATATAAGCGCAACCCCCCAAAGTTAGAAATTTAGACCTATACTAGATTGCATTCTGCTTACCTTTGGCAATCTCCAATGATCCGGCTCAACCATGGATTTTAGTCAAGAATTACTGAATAAACTGGACTCAATCGTCAACAACTGGGTGGAAGCGGTTCGCCAAGATGGGGAACTGGAGAGTACCTGTGAACTCACCTATAAGGCGGTACTCGATGGTTTACCCTCGGTGCTGCGAGCCATCGCCAAAATCCTTTCTGACTGTGAAAATGGCGCACATCAAACAATTATCGAGAAAAGTCTAGAGCATGGGGTAATCCGAGCCAAACAAGGCTATGATCCCACAGAAGTAGCACGAGAGTACCGGATTCTGCGCCAAATTATCTTTGCTCATTTAGAACCGGCTCTCTTGCAAGGCTCAAGCGCTCAAGTTTTGCAAGCTACCCGGATCATTGATATGGCACTGGATGAAGTGATTGGTCGTTGTTTCAACAGTTATACAGAAGAACGATTGCAGGAGTTAGAAAAATTGCAAAGTCAAGTCAACCTCACCAATCACGAACTCACCCGCTTAGTAGACACTCATCGAGATAATTTAGCCCATTTAGCCCATGATTTGAAAAATCCGCTACAGTCAATTCTAATATCGTCTGATCTATTTCTACGTCAACACAATACCCAAGACACATTTGTCAGTCTGGATCACATTGAGCGGGTACTCAGAAATGGGCGACAACTTTTACACCTGATCAACGATGCTTTAGAAGTCTCTCGTCATGAGGCGGGACAGGTAACATTGCAGCCAGAGGTCATTGATGTCTGCGCGTTGATCGGCAATGTGGTCGATACGTTAACGCCCTCAGCCAGTGAAAAAGACCTAACAATAACGGTAGATTACGAACTAGCGCCGAAGCAAGTTACGACTGATCCCTTGCGACTCGAACAGATTATCACCAATTTGGTCAGTAATGCCATTCGTTACACGGAAACGGGAAGCATTACCATCACCTGCCAGGTTGAGTGTAATAATCAAAATGAGCAATTTAATCATTTTGTGATCGCGATTACCGATACCGGGATTGGTATCGCCCCAGAAGACCAAGCTAAAATTTTTGACCCTTATTTTCGCGGTGGTTCTCGTACTAAACGCTTACCCGATAGTACCGGATTGGGGCTGGCAATTGTGGGGCGGTTGGTGCAACTTTTGCAAGGGGAAATAGAGGTTGACTCTCAGATTAATGTGGGTTCTACCTTTAAAGTAATTTTACCTGTAATCCTCTAAGTTCCCTGATTCAATGAGAGTCTGAATACATTTCAAAGCGATGTTTAAGTTGATTAGCCCCAAGGGTAACAATTAACGCTGCAACTGCCAACAACACGGCTCCCATTTGCATCCCCGAACCATCCGTCAAAATTGCCAACCCTGCTAAAACAATCGCCACGCATACACCCAATTGTTCCACCCGCTGCGAGATCTGATAGGCTCGGTTACAAGAGTGACAAAGTTCAGTATGCAAAAATAACGGCTTCACTGACATTGTATTCAACTGAGCTTCAGGTTTATTGTCCATGCCTTTCGAGGTTAAATACCCGCGATAATAGGGCAAAGACGCCCCAACCCGATCCAGCCATTTACGATATTCCATGGCAAACGTGTCACAGGTTGGAATAGGGGAATAAACCTGTTTCACTGATTGTCCTAACCGTTCAACTTCATTTTGTTGTCCTAACAGTATGGAAATATCCTGAGCCAGAATTTTATTCTGTTTTAGATGAGTCCACCATCTGGGCATCAGCTTCACGGGTTGAGTCACAAAATTGCGATAGGTTCGTGATAAAATTCGACATCTTCCTTTGCTCAAGGGGAATACGTAAAATGCCTGCCCAAAGAACCAGCCTTTATCAGGAATATAAAAGTAAAAATGAGCTAAACTCGGAGCAATAAAATCAAACTTAATCCAGGTTGAGTTTGGTTCTCTTGTATTCCTCGACTGACCCCGAAACCCGTTCACGGAACTCTCAAGGATTTCCATTTCCAAGGGTTGAGCTTTGGCGCGATCGCCCTGATTCCCATGATGGGTAATATGAATATGAGCTGGATCTAACATGTGTTCAAGCACATAGCTGATATCACAAGGCACTTCTGTGAGTTTATCAGAATGGACAAATCCGGGTTTGTCTAATTGAGGGATAGTGGGAATAGTTTGTTCATCCGCCAACTCAGCCGCACCGGGCCAAATCCAAATCAGTCCTTGGCGTTCGACAACTTTATGCGATCGCACGTTAGCATTCACAGGTATTGTCCCATCAGCCGATAACTGGGGAATATGTAAACATTCACCCTCATGACCAAATTGCCATCCGTGGTACAAGCACTCTAGTTTACCGTCGATGATCTGCCCATCGGATAATTTAGCCGCACGATGAGGACAGCGATCGGTTAAACAAATTAATTCCTCTTGGTGTTGGAATATAACGAACGGTTCATCATACAACGAAAAACTATAGGGGCGATCTTTGGGAAAATCTTGACGGAAACAGATAGGATACCAACAATTTCTCCAGTTAAATTCCGATTCAAGTTCTGGTTCAGATAGGGGATTCGTTGATTGGGCTGATTCAGCTTTATGAGGAGCAACTGTCATAGTTAAGACTAAAACGAATTGTTACTTGGCGTGTGGATGAATATTATACAAGAATATTACACAACAATTAAACTAACGTGAACGGTGAAGAACTCGCTGCCCTTGAACAGCAAGCTACGTCATTTGTGATAATTGAACGGTTAGGTCGGGGCGGGTGTAGGGTGCGTTAGCGTAGCGTAACGCACCATTTCAAACGATAGTAGTGAAACCCGCCCCTACATAATCTACCCCATCTCCTCCATCTCCCCCATCTCCCCCATCTTCCCCATCTCCCTCATCTATCTTCGCGGCTTTCCGACCCTCGCTTTCAGCGATGCTTCGAAAGCCGCGTTTTCAAGTCAAGCTGGCACTTTTACAGGAGATGCGGTAGGATGTGAGCTATGACTCAACGCGCCTACCGATACCGTTTTTACCCAACGCCGGAACAAGAACAACTCTTGCGCCGCACGTTGGGTTGCGTTCGTCTGGTTTACAACTTGGCGTTGCATACCCGAACTGAAGGTTGGTACGAAAGACAGGAGCGGATTGACTACAAGCAGACATCCGCCATGCTGACAGATTGGAAAAAGCAAGAAGACTTGCAATTTCTTAATGACGTGAGTTGTGTACCATTGCAGCAAGGATTGAGAAACTTGCAAAAAGCGTTTACCAATTTCTGGGCAGGTCGTGCTAAATACCCCAACTTCTTAAAGTTGCGGAATGGTGGTAGTGCTGAGTTTACTCGTTCTGCCTTTAAGTGGAAGGATGGGCAATTGTGGTTGGCAAAATGTTGTGAACCTCTGTCAATTCGCTGGAGTCGTACCCTTCCAGAAAACTGTGAACCCTCTACGGTTACAGTAAGGTTGGATGCTTCTGGGCGATGGTTTGTCTCTGTGTTGGTTGAGGATTATACGGTCAAATCGCTTCCTAAACTTGATAAAGCTATTGGGATTGATGCAGGCGTTACCTCCTTAATTGCAACCAGTGATGGGGAAAAGATTGCTAATCCAAAGCACTTTAAGCGGCTGAAACGCAAGTTGAGACAAGCTCAAAAGGCATTGTCTGGCAAGGTTAAAGGTTCAAATAATAGGGAAAAGGCTCGGCAGCAGGTTGCTCGAATCCATGCTCAAATTGCCGACGCCCGCAAAGACTTTCTTCACAAGCTAACGACTCGACTGGTACGTGAAAATCAAACGATTGTTGTCGAAGATTTAGCCGTGAAGAATATGATGAAAAACCACAAGTTAGCTCAAGCAATTGCTGACGCAAGCTGGAGCGAACTGGTTAGACAGTTGGAATACAAGTGCCAGTGGTACGGTCGATTGCTGGTTAAGATTGACCGATGGTTTCCCAGCTCTAAGCGCTGTGGACATTGCGGTCACGTCGTTGATAAATTGCCGCTTGATGTCAGAGAGTGGGATTGCCCGGAATGCGGAACTCACCATGACCGAGACATTAATGCCGCCAATAATATTCTAGCCGCAGGGCTTGCGGTGATAGTCTGTGGAGCGAACATAAGACCTGATGGGCATAAGTCCAAAGGGCAGTTGCGAAAAACCTCTCTCGCTAGTCGAAGGGGAAAGAAGCAGAAACCTAAATCGTGAGGTTTAGGAATCCCTCGTCTCCGG
>NZ_JAVJQN010000266.1:0-21388 GCF_040218245.1 Coleofasciculus sp. E1-EBD-02
GCTTTTTTGAGGGTTTTTGCTGCTGTCTCGATGTCTTTGTCTGCCCAAGATCCGCCCTGAAACGTAAAGGATGCTAACCCCAGAGAGCGGGCTGATTCTACGCAGTCCTCGCCCTCAACCACGAGCGCCCATCGACCTGCATGATGCTTTAGTACCTCAGCGAGTCGATAAGCATCCCAGGAGCGATCGCCCTTCCCGATTTTCTCTACGCCATCAATGTTTCGGTGAAATGGGCGAAGGGTTTTCCAATAGCCTTTGGGCTTTTCGGGGTGGGGGTAGTCGATTCGTGTTACCCATTGGGCTTTTGAGTATGGGTATCGAGTTATCGTGCAGTTATGTTTTAAGCTCTCTAAGGGGATTTTCTCTTCCTCTGCCTCTTGTCTGACGATGTACTTTAGATCGTCTGTCGCCTCATCCCATCCCAATGGCTGCTTTTCGGGGTGCGTTACTTCTCCTGGGAGTCGGGCTAATTTGATCTTGCCTTCTGGGATTGGCGCTGGTTTGGAGAAAAGCTTAGATCGCCGTGGTGCCGGGATTACTCGCCGCGTCGGGTTCCGTGCGTCGCGTTTCACCTCGCTCCAGGGCGCGATCGCTTCCCGGATATCCTTTGGATCACAGTCGCCATTAAAGCAGTGGTAAGCGCCGTTTTTGCCTACTGCGAAGTCATTTCCATCACAGACCGGGCATAGGTACTTACCCTTTTGTTTGGTGGGGGTGAGCTTATCGAGATGGTCTAAGATGCTGAATTCCTTGATTTCCGTATTCATTATGCCACCCCCCCTGCTGTTAGGTTGAGTAGGGAGATGATTAGAATGGCTGCATCGCCCGTCACTCCTATATTTTCTTCGATCCAATCCAGGCAATCGGTGAGGTTGTGCGATCGCACAAAGCAAGACAGAGCTGGGTGTTTTGTGGTATAATTGCTACAAAATATTTTATGCATGAGGGAGTCCTCCTTGTGGTTGTGGAGGTTGCCCTTCCGTCCCGCCGTTAAAAAAATCAGACCACGCTTTGTTAAGCTAGGAATTGAATTATTTGAAAGACTTTCTGGTTGTCTTTCTTGTTCTTTTGCTGATTTTGTTGGTAACAAAATCGTTAGTGGCAGGGACGGGAGGCAACCGTTTTTATTTTTTTGCAAGAACGCTAGAGGCAGCGCTCTGATTTTCTAAGTAAATTTTCACGGCATTAGTAAGCTGCCTTGAAAGGTTTGTCCCATTTTTTCGCGATAATCCGATCAGTTCGAGATAGTCAGATTCTGGCAGTCGAAATCCTACGGGTATTTTGCTCATTTTTTCGCTCAACTATCGTATCTTGAGGCTAATGAAAGCGTTATTACTCAAAATAATCCGGTGCTTGTTTTTTTAGGCGTTTACGGTGGAGAGGGCTGCATTCACTGGCTTGCCGCGATTGAGTTTTTCCCAGTTCGGTGTAATCGGCTGGTAAGAGCAGTAACATACAACAATACGAGTGGGTGTATCGGGGGATGAGAACTGGTGAATTCTCGTTACAACCCAGTCCCCATCACGCCCGTGAGTGATTCCACCGCATTCTGGGTTATCTAGATTTGTGTACTCCCGAATGCGATCGCCTAAATTGGGGAGCTGACCGGAACTATCCCATTCCTCGCTTAGTATGTCGGTTAGACCTTCAGAGGGAAGTAGCTTTCGTTCTTCCCAACCGGGAGCGCTCATCGTCTCAGCTTTGTACACAATCCAGATTTCAGGATTAGTCATAGCGTTCATCCTCAAAAGAAGTTTGTTGACCGTAGAATACACAATCGACTTTGAGAGTCGGATCGCCTGTTGGCTTGACTCTTTTTAACTTCCACCCATACTTCCGTTCCATGTCCCTACATTTCTCCGGATCGGTTGCTGAGTGGACGTTTTCCTTTGTTGGGTCATAACTTTGGCGATCGCTCCCTTCCTCTCTCATCCTTTCCCCTTCCCTTTAGCCCCGGCGCTTAGTTCAGGCGCTGGGGTTTCTGATTGTTGGGTAAGCCACAATGCGATCGCTTGTGAGAGTCCATCACTATGGCTCACACCTTTTTTGGTACAGGCAATTTTAAAGTCTGTTGCCATCTCCCTTGGGATATGCCCACTAATCTGCTGATAGTTCGGATCGTCTCGTTTGGAAGCCACTTCTAGTAGTTCGTCTGTCTGATTTTTTATCTCTTCCATAATCTCACACGCATTTGAGAAAGTTTATATTCGTGTTTACACGAATTCACGAATACGTGTTACTCTAACAGACATAGACGCGAAACGTCGGCACTAAACCCGCAATGACTCATTGCAGACATACCGCGTCGCCTATCTTTGAGTCGCCCTCGCTGCATCGCAACGAGACTCAAAGTCAATCACAGTAATACTTTAAACCGAATTTTAGGACAATTAATCATGACCGCAATATTGACGGAACACGTCACAACTGAGGCTAAGAGAGCCATTCGCCGCCCTATCGTGGCACTGGACGCCGGGAACCGCTCAACCCAATGGATTGACCCCCGTGGGAACGTCCGAACCATCCCCTCAGTTATCAAAACTTTAGAACCGTGGGAAGAAGCTGAACCCGATGAGAACTCGGTTCTAGTCGAAACCATAGAGGTTGTAGACGGGGAACAGCGCTATTCTGAGCGATTCATTCTGGGAGCTGAGGCACAAATCCAAAAGGGCACTCCAGCTTATGAGGTAAATAAATGTGAACTGGCAAAGCGGCTGGTCTATGCAGCGTTAGAACCCATGCCGGGACAGAACACCGTGATTGTGGAATGTCTCAGGGTCGCGCTCCCAGACGCCCGGAATAAAGACAACGTGGCGTTACTCCAGCAACTAGAGGGAGTCCATGAGTTTGAGCGTAACGGTGAGCGCATCTATGCCAGCATTCGCCAAGTTCAGCCGATGGATGAAACCCGCAGTGCTTACCGCTTTGTACGGGCTAACAGTCTGCTCAAATCGCCCAAGTCAGTAAACGGCATTCTTGACTTAGGAGGTGGCACAGGCATCGGGCGGCTGTATTCCGGATCTGGTACTCTCCAGCGGCAAGCCGATGTGGTCTTACCGGGAACCTACGCACTCGCACAAAAGATTAACGCTGCTCTGATGCACGTCACCAGTGAAAGTCAGAGCTTGAGTTTAATCATGGACGCGATCGCGGACGGCTCATTCACCATCGGTACAACCGGACGGGGGTTCGCGGGAATCTTCCCCAAATGCCGTGACGCCTGGTTAGAAGATATTCGCGGCAAACTTCGCACCGCCTGGGGTTCATACCTGGCAGAACTGGGGGAAGTTCTGATCATCGGTGGTTCAGCCCCATTAGCCAAGCCCATTGAAGAGTCTACCAAGGGGCGCTTCCTCATTGCAGAAGACCCGCAAAACATCAGCGTAAGGGGGATGGTTCTGTAATGGCACAACAAGCACGAGTCGTTTTGAGGGATACCGCATTAGAGCAGGGAGAAAAGCTACTGGAGGTCACAAGATTAGGAAGTTTAACCGAATTAATCAACGTGATGTTTTCCCGGTACGGTAGTCACCTCGAACAAACCTGGGAAGTTAAAGCAGTTTCCCCAACCTATGCACAACCGGAACCATCCCCAGAGATGCCCGAACCGATAGAACCGCCCAACGATTTCACTTTCAATCAGCCCATTACAGGACTATGAGCCATGGATGATGAATTTTTGAATGATATGAACGCGATCGCTAACCGCATCCAGTCTCACGCTGACTCTGAAGATGGACGGCGCATTGCACAGATAGCACAGCACATCCTTGATCACAACTGGGATGAAGCCAACGCCTTGCTTGCCTCATGGTCGGTTAAAGATGAACGCGATTACTGGGGTGACGATAACTGGGAAGTCGTAGAAGACCCTTTTGATGGAGGTTGCAGCTATGTCAACTGAACAACTAATCAACCTAATCGATGGCTTGACGAATGAGGATGCCCTCAAAGTTGAGGCGATTATCCCACATATTGCTTCCCACGACTGGGAAAGTGCGATCGCGTTAATCGAACTTTGGTCATTGAGCGAACAACCGGAGGAATTGACCGAGGACATTAACGGAAAGGAGATGCTCAATGCATTACGCGAGGCTTTCGAGCAATGAAACAGACAGAGGTTCAGGGAGACGCGCCGACCAAAGCAATCGCCTCCCAGCCCAAACCGACAGTTAAACGATTCAGGAGTATTCACATCATGACATACACATCAATCGCCAAACCCCTAACGCATTACGTCGATAACCCTCACGCTCAGGCATTGTGCCAAAAGTACGGACTGCGGCTAGAGCGTATTCCCCAGCATGATAAATTTGCCATCCTTCAGTTGATTGGGGCGATCGGAAGTGCTTACACTGACCCCCGCTTCGACGGCGAATACAACGATGAATCGCCCTATCAATGCTCCAACGCCCACCAAGACCATTCCATCTGGCTTGATACCGATGAGGAATTTATCTGGAATGTTCTAGACAGCTTGAATCGCCGTGATTCGCTGGCACTAGCACAGTTTATCGCGATTGATTTAGTTCTGGCTTAATAGCCGTTTACTTTTGCCCCTGGTGCTGAACGCCAGGGGCATCGCTTCAACCAACACAGGAGGAACCATGAGAAACTTTGGATTTGCCAAGCATAAAAACCACATCAGTGGCGCAGCGCCGGGGACGCTGGCGGCGATGAATAATCTGTTTGGCATCAGCTTAGACGATTTTATGAAAGCAGTCTATGGCGATCACCACGCCATTCAGAAGCTTTCAGACATGGGCAGACTCTCAGAAGTCGCTCGAACCAACCTACAGCCAGCCCTCGACGCCGCACGGGTCACAATCCAGACAACGGGGGATTTAAATAAGGCGATCGCAGACCTTACCAAACAGACTCAAAAATCAGGCAAACAGGTAACATCAGCGATTTTAGACTCCCAGTTAGCTGAACGGCGATTCAATAACGAACTCACAGAAGCCAAGCAAAAGTATGGTTACGACGTGAGTGCCGAGACCACAAGGCATTTACACCAAGGAAGCCTAATTCAAATCCGGGGTGCTGTAGCTGACCTCATGGCAGTTACAAAGTACCAGACCGACGTTACCAAGGAACAGAACAAAATTCCCCTGGCGCAGCAACAAGCCGACATCGAATACGACAAAGCCGTTTCCTCTGCACTGTGGGCGTCTGGGTCGGAAGCCGACATCAGCCGCATCCCTAAACCAAACTACAACAGCAATAAAGGCTTAGGCAAGCTCTGGAAAGGCTTCAGAGATACATTCGGCATCTAAGCCAGTTTAGGGGGTCAGAGTGCATCCTGACCCTTTCGTTTTTGTTCTTGAGGCAGGTTATGGAACACAACCTTGACCAATTACTAAAAAATTTTACCGTCACATCAGGAAGCGAAACCGAGGAGACTTCAGGGACACCAGAAACTAAGGATAGCTCACGCCTCGAACAGGAAATCAGAGAAGTCTTTCAGAATAGACGCTTCTTAACTCAAACCCTATCAGCCCTTCTGGGAATAGCCACCATCCGAGGGTCAGTTCACCTCATGGCGCGGTTAGGACTGCCTGCGATCGCGACCGGGACGATGGGAGTCATTGTCGTCGCCCTGGCGTTCGGTCACGCCCTAACCAAAATTGGCATCTCCGAAGGCAGACCCAGCATTGACTCTGATTTTCTCATAGAACTGCTCAAAGCATCTGGCATAGCTGGCGCGGTTTGGTTAGCCACCGATGAGCATCGGGAAATCAGCCACCAATCCTCCACCGGTACCAAGGCTTTTGTTGAGGAGGTTAAACAGTTCGAGATTGAGCCAAACTCTCACCCCGTCTGGCTTATGCCCCTCAGTGTTTTGGGGTTGGGGTTGGTTGCGATCGCCCTTTTAACCATCGTATTCAGGAGGAACCGCCATGGCATTTTCTAAACACCAGGAACGGGCGAACACAATCCTAGTCGGGGTAATCAGCGGTCTGGGGTTGCTGACCCTCGCCACCAGTTTTCATGGCAGACAGACAGACCTGATCGAGTATTGCTTCAAACCCAACGCTTCCCCTCATTTTTGCACACCTGATAAACGTTACGTCATGCCCGTCTCAGAGTGGCAGGCATTAAAATCTGAACCCGCCAGCAACCCAAAAAGTCAAATCCCCCAGAAGGCTACCCGACTGAGAATTATCGAAGCGACTAACCCACATAAATGGGCTTGGGGATTAATCAGCGCTGGCTTGTTTGGTTCAGCCTACCTGCTCAGTAAAGCCAGAGAACGGAAGCTGCTCGAACTTCTTCCCCAGTACCGGAACGAGGTTAAGCAGTCCTGGCTACTGAACAAAATCCAATCCATTAACACTGCCCGAAAAGTCGAATATGCAGCCAACCTAGACTATCAACTCTGGCAGTTCAGCGCTGACCGCGCCGCCCGTGCCAAACAATTATCAATGCTTTCCCCTGAAGAGATAGCCATCTTCCAGGAACAGGCGCGGCTGCAAGCCCAAGCAGAAGCCCAGGCGCAGTTGAATCATACCACCGGGACGCCAACCGCCGCCCTCCCCCACGGGACACCGGGGACGATGGATGAGCAGGCACGACAGGGGAAGTTCGAGTCCGGTCATGCCTGGGTCAATAATTTTGTGAAGCAAACCGCACTGGTCTGGGGGAATCAGGGCAGCGGGAAAAGCTGGTTTGCCCGTTACCTCGCCCAGCGTAAGGTTGAGCAGGGGTACAAGGTCATCGTCCTAGACCCTGACTCCAATCCCTCCGAATGGCGTGGGGTTGAGAGCCACCACGACTGGGAGGATATCACCAGTTTCCTGCGGTGGTACGTTGACGAGTTAACCCATCGCTATTCTCAGTTTAATGGCTCGACCATGACAGAGGAAGAATGGCGGGAACAGCTCTGGCGTAACGGGGACGCGATCGCGGTTATCTGTGAAGAGGTAACAACCTGGGCGAACATCATTGATGACCAAGAGTTACTGACCAAATTTTTCCGACTGGCTCTAACCAAGTCAAGAAAACAGGAGATGCCCTGCACATTTGTCAGTCATAATAACACTCAATCAGCACTAGGAAACATCAAGGGACTGGCTAACCTAATTGGGCGGATGCTTCAGCTCCAGTTAGAGACTCAGGTTAATCCTGAAACCTTACAACCCACAGCCAGCGGAAAAGGATTAGTCAAGCTGGACGGTAACGACGAATGGATACCCGTTACCCTCCCCATAATCGACAGCAAAATCACCCAGTTTCACGCACCCAACCCAACTCAAATAGAGATACTCCATGATGAACCACAGGAGACGGTTGAGTTAAAGCTGTCTGATGAATTAGGGGAACCATTGAAGACTATTTGGCTATTCGCAAAAGAGCGGGGAGATTGGATTAAACCCCGTGATATTCAGCGCAAGGATTACGCTGTACTGAAAGGCAAGGGCAGCGAAGACATCCGCCGTTATTTAGGGTTGCTTAATGACCTGGGTTATGGGGAACTAGACGAGTCAGACGGGTCGGTCAGGTTCAAAGCATTTTAGGTTGTCGGGTACGACCTGACAAGCCTGACAGCCCTTACCCGACAACTACCCGACAGGTTGCCCGACAACTACCTGACCAACGCTTGTTATCACGCAAAAAATCAATTTATCAGTTTTATATTATGGTCAATTCAAGAGAAAAACAGTCTCAAACAGTCCCCTGTTGGCTGAGTAATAAAGATGCCGCTATCGCGCTTTCCCTAATCGATGCTGGCTTTACCTATTGTGGCAGCTTCCCAGACCTAAATGAAGACGGAACCAATAGCTGTCCTATCGAAACCTTTCACGGCTGGAAACTTGGGGTAGCTTTGGGCGAGCTTGTTCTAAGCGCTTTTTTCGATGGGGCGCTGTTCAATAAGCCCTTTGAGGCTGAAACGAGACAGGATTTTAACCGTGAGGTTGAAAGCGTAAAGCGGGTGATTGAGCAAGCGGCGAATGAGTGGGAATCATCGCACCCACAAGCCGTTCAACTTAGTCTGGCTCTTGTTTGAGTTTTGTGGGGAGTGAAACAAAATGCGTGGCTACATTTTAACTCAAACCGGGCTAGAGAAAGTCGAATACGTTATTTCGGTTGAGAACAAACTTTCCCGAATACAAATCAGTCGAGAAACTTGTCTGAACCGAGGAACCATAACGAAAGTCTTGCAGGGAGAGAAACCCGTCAACTTACAAACTATCCGCACCTTATTTGGTTCCTTTGGCATTCCACTTGATTCATCGGATTATTGGAAAGTGTCATCTACTAACAAAAAAACCATGGGCAAGAATAAAGAAGACTACGACAGGTTAATCAGTGCGGCATTAAGAATTGAGGAGTTGGCTAGCTTAGAGGAAAACGAAACCAGGAAACAGGAGCTATTAGATCAGGCACAAGACTTACGCGCTCGTGCCGCTAACCTACCCGATGACGACGATTGATATGTTGTACAGGAGCCGCCTCTAGTAGGTGGCTTCTTTCTTGCTAGCCAGCCAACGATTCTTTAATACGGGAAGAAGCATTAGTAATGAGGAATCATCAAGCCTTTCGCTTTTAAGAGGCAACAAGGCGTGGTTGTACTGTTTGACGCAAAAGAATCGACATAATCAACAATCAAGATAACTTATCACTCGCTCAAGAATCGACAGAATAGGCAGGGAATTCAACCCTATTCCATAAACTAACTTAATCATGGTTACAAAACAATGATTATGTTAATTAAGGCGGCAACAATCGGTTGTTCTTCGCGGTTTTTCAATCAATTAGCAAAGAGCAACATTTTTGAAGCTTTTCCCGTTGAGGTTTCGGAATTGTCACTATTTGAGATTGTCGAGAAACTTGCTCTTCTTCAGGTAGACTTGTTTGTGTTCAATGCTGAACTACCGTGCGGACGCGCATTTAGTCTGGTTAAGAATTTGCGTGTACGCACCTCGGCTGTTCTGATTCTTCTGGGGCAGCGCAAAAGTCGGCGTTTTGTTAGCCGCGTCTTGTCCATGTCGGACGGATACTGTCTTAATGGCGCAACACCAGAGGAAGTGCAAACCGCGTTTGTGGCTGCCCATTCCCGGAGGATTTGGGTGGCTCCAGTGACTGCCCTGTCCGTAGACACCGATATTGTTCAAATTAGCGCTCTAGATAAAGAGAAGCGACAAATGGTGAAAGCTAATCCATTGAGCAATTGCGAACTACAGATTCTAAGTCTGGTGTCCTTGGGTTATTGTAATCGTCAGATTGCTGACGAATTGTACATCAGCTCGGCAACGGTTAAAAGCCATCTGAAGAGTATCTACAATAAGCTGGCAGTGAACAACCGAGCGGCGGCTGTTGTTCAGGCTTTGCGATGCGGTGTGGAGCTTTGAACGTTAATGCCGCGCATTCGGAGTTTATGTGCAAGCCATGGGCGGGGCAGTTCATCTCAAGAAAGCTCGAGTTGAGGCTTTTTTCTTTGCCGCCGCCGTCCTACCAACTCAAGGGCGGCGGCTTTTTCAATGGCTCTAAGATCGCGATCGCACTCATAACTCACCCCGCGTTTTCGCTGAAGCCCAGGGAAGCTGTAGGCAGATCCTAGCTTATTCCCAGCGACTTTCACCCCATCTAGTTCAAAGGCGATCGCTTCCCGGAATAAACCTTTGGTGCTGAAAGTGGGATGAACCTTCACGCCCTGGCGCTGAAGTCGTCCGATTAGTTGGGTCATTGTGGGTTTGTCTTGGGAGACTTCATCTATAATATCTGCGAGGCGCTGCTTAACAGTGGGTTTGCCGCTTTCATGATGCGTTTGGCGTTGTGTAGGGGCGCGGCGATCACTCTCCTTTGTCTCAATCCCTTTTTCCTTAACTTTCTCTGCGACGCGCTCATTACTGCACGGCGTCGGCTCCAATCCAAACTCTTTCTCTAGCTGCCTTACTACCACTTCAGAACGGCGATAATCCCAGGAATCCGACACAACCGTACCGTCCATCCGAATCCTGGAAGCAATGATGTGTATGTGTTCGTGGTCGGTATCTTGGTGGCGTGCGATCGCGTATTGGCTATTGTGCAATCCATCCCCCAGGAACTTCATTTCCTTGAGCCAGCGCTGGGCGATATCCACGTACTGCTCATCAGTAAGATGCTCATGGTATCCCCCCTTTGAATGGTTGGTATCGCGGTGAGGAATCGACAAAACAATGTGACCACAGGCTCTTTTCAGGTTAGGTCTTAGCCTTCGAGCCGCCCCGAATTCCTTCGCTAGCTGTGTGGGTGTTTTCCCACCCATGTTACTATCCAACAGTTTGGCTTTTTCCTTCTCTAGCACGTATTTGAGAGTGGTGCGGAAGCTTTTATTTTTCATCTGTTTCGCAATCACCCTCATCCTCCCCCTCGTCGGATACTCCACACTCCAAGAGCTGCATCTGGGTTTCTTTAATCTGGCTGGTTAGCCCTACCACTAAATTTTCCAATTGGTCAGCATCCAAATTAACGTTTCTCCCTGACTTGACTGTCGCGTTTACCCCCTTAACCAACTGATTCAAATTAACGCCTATGGCATTTAATTCTTCATAGAGTTTCCAGTTGAGCTGTGGCGGTGGTGGTGCTTCAACAACTTTCCGCCTCAAAGCTGCCCTTCTGATCAATTCGGACACAGAAATTCGCGCCTGATAAGCCTTATTTTTTAGCTGTTCATATTCATCAACAGCAAAACGAACTGGGTGTGTAATTTTCCTTGGAACTCCATCGCTCCGTTTTGTCTTAGCACCGCCCATAAAAACCAACCTTTGTAGAAAACCGCTCAATTAGCCCCCCGCAGGGGCAAGCCGTCGCCGTGCCGCAGGAGCGGGTGATGCGTACAACGCAGAAAGGCGACATGGCTTGCGTTGAGTCAAATTTGGGAGGCATATCCTCTATTGTAACTGAAGAGAAAATCGGCGGATGTAGGGAGAAATGAGGAAAAAAGTAGGGACACATGAGGGGAGTTTTCCCAAAAATAAATGGGTCGAAAAATGGCACGGTTTTTATTGAGGGGATAGCGAGGATTTACGAGGGTGTTCTAAGGAGCTAGTTAGGATTTATGAGGGATTTATGAGAAAGTTATGAGGGATAAAAATCTATTTTTTTATGAAATGAACCGTTGTGAACGGAATCGAAAAAACTGGGTAAGAGTAGTGGAGAAGTGCGCTCGCTTCTGTGCCAGCGTGCGATTTTTACGTAAAAATCGATCAGTAGACAGCCAGCCATTTCGCTATTATTGGATTTGAACAGGCGCGGCAAGATTCCCGACGCCAGTGGAGTGGCAGCCGCGCCTATAATCAAGAGGCAGCGAAGGAATTTTATTATTTGGCGCGTGCTGCTACCGGGAATCGCAAGACGCGCCGGGGTAGGGGGCGAAGTGGAAATGATGGAGCCGGAAGCCAGCCATTCCAGCTAGAAGCGATAGCTTTGGAGAGGAACCGAGGGGCATGAAGAATGAATGACCTGAATGACCTCCAAGCTTAGCGACGGCTCTAGCCACCGCCGTGAGAAGGGGGCTGGAGAGCTAGGAATGGCTAGGCTTTCTGGCGACGGAATTGCAGCGTAGCACCCGGTCGCGGGAGGGGTAAGGAACCACCGAAACAGCGAAGCCGCTTAAACCCGCGAACCCCCCAGAGAATAAGAGAAAGAATAAAATCTGCTTATGGAGAATGGAGGCGATCGCCTAAAATCTCGATAAAAACTTTTTATAACTGTCGGGGCGTGCAAATGGTCAGTTACTTACTCCCTAGCGACAAAATCATCACAGGGTATCTGCCAATCCTCCAATCCCATCGGGTAAATGGCGCATAGGAAACCTTGGCGAGTAGCACACCCAGAAGCACACCTAAGACATCGCTGCTGCTGTGCCTTGCGTTTACTTCTTGCCTCCAGATACCGTTCATGACCTTGCGCGATCGCCTCTTTATTCGCTGAGAAGATCGCCACATACCTGTCCCTCTCATCAAGCCACTGGCTATATTCTTCAGCATGGTCAGCCAAAAAACGCTCAACGCGCTGCCGGGAATACAACTGCATCGGCGTCCAGCTTTTATGATGGGGGTTCTCCCGGATGAGGTCGGGTTCACCCAATCGGGCTATCCAAGACTTTGACAGTAAATAACGATCGCGCAGCGTCCCCTTGGTCAGAAAGTTATCAGGAGCCTCCCAATCACAATCATCGGCGTGATAAAGCCAAACTGTCTTCCACTCTTCTCGCCAGATTCGATAGAAGCCACGAGGCTGGGCATCGTCGCGGGGGACAAGGTTTTCCTTCTTGAGCTGCGATCGCGTTTTTAGTTCGGGGGCTGTCCCGTACTCACGGTAAGGTGGTAGAGATTCATCATCAATGGGGCATTCTTCCCAACGGTAAAGAAACAGCCAGTCTCCCTCGTGCCGGATACAACCGTGGGGTTTGTCCCCTGGTTTCCGATTATATCGGTAGAGCTGATTGGGCGTCTTGAGGTCTTTGGGGCGATTATTCCAGGTGTAAATGGGGGGTAGTTCTGGGTCGATGGTCTCTACATCAGATGAGTCAAAAAGCCACACCCAATCTTTACTCCGTTTAAAACATCCGATCGCGTTCCCTTTGGGCTTGAGGTTTTGGGCGGCTAACTGTTCAGCTTCAATTAGGTGATTGGGTAGGTGATTAGGATTGTCATACCAAACTACTCCTGGACATTTTGCTCGTGGCTTTTTCTTCCATTGCTGCTGGCACAGTTCACACATCCACCCAGCCGAGAGCTTTTTAAGCTTGTGGTTAGTCATTGGTC
The DNA here is from genome assembly GCF_040218245.1 of Coleofasciculus sp. E1-EBD-02. Taxonomy (NCBI): domain Bacteria; kingdom Bacillati; phylum Cyanobacteriota; class Cyanophyceae; order Coleofasciculales; family Coleofasciculaceae; genus Coleofasciculus; species Coleofasciculus sp. E1-EBD-02. Next base: position 12,753 of record NZ_JAVJQN010000266.1, read on the forward strand.
TTGGGAAGAGAGTTCATCGATCATCATGTTCAATGCTTTAACCGCTGCCTTGTACCCCGGTGCCTGCTTGCCAAGTTTGAGCCGCAATAGAACGCTATCGCGTATCGGATCAAGTTCGGATTGACTCAAGCTATCCGTCTCAACTTTCCCGGCTGTTGTTCCTCCAGTTTGTCTAGACGCGCCTCAATCTCATCTAGACGCTCTAATTTGGCTTTGATCTCTTCTATCTCACTGGCATCGGGTAAAGGCGCGGGAACTCCCCCATCGCCTAAGTAAGAATCGATAAAGCCGATTAACACCTCAGAGGCAGAAGCCCCACTTTGTCTGGCTTTGCGCTTAAAGGCATCCCACTTATCGGCATCAATACGGAAGGTTGCCAATTGGCTTTTAGCTTCACTCATCTGTCTATACTCTTCTAGCTTATATAGACAACATACCACAGATTATATACTATCTAGCCTTTATAGAAAAATAAATATAGATTGTATTGACAAAACCATCTATTTCATCTATATTGTATAGATTAACGAAGGCAGTGCCTCAGCGACCAAACCTAAGCACTGCCCTTAAAAACCCATTAAAAGGATTGAATCTCTATGATATTCCAAACCGAGATAGTCTCATTAGACTTCGAGCTTGAAAAACTACAAGCCTTGATTAAAGCCAAGCGCCAGGAACGGGAACGGCTGGAGGCACAGGACAAGCAAGCCACAAACACACTGGCACAGTTGGCAGACTTGGTGAAAGACTTGCATGATCGCCCTGGCTTGATCACATCCCTCAAGACCAAGACGATGGAACTGTTCAACAGCGAGTTAACCGGACAGGCTTACGAAAGAAGCACCCCAAGAGCGTGTCTCATCGAGGATGCCCCGCTCTCCGGTCAAGCCTGCCAGCTTTCTGAACCGTGGGACTTTGACTGGGAGCTTGAGGATTTGAACGGGCAAGCCTGGGAAATCGCCACGCCCATCGCCTGTCAGCTTACAGATCGCCCTCTCCACAATCCGCCTGAACCCGCGCCTCAGTCATGCTTTGAGCTAAAACCCTCAAATAACAATGCTATCAGCTACTTCATCAAAGAATCTGGTGAACTGGGCTGTGTTTACATCGGTGGGAACAATAAAGCACGGTTGAAAGGCTGGGCTTACTGGTTGCTGCGCGAGGGCTACACTCAGAAAATTGTTGGCTCACGGGTAGCCAAACGAATGACCGGATGGAAGCACGAACTGAAACTGAAACCGATGGCTAGCGATCGCATTATCTCCCTCGCGGCTATCTACCAGGAAAACAAACACGCGCCAATTTCCGACAAGCCCTCAAAACCCCCTTTTGTTGAACCCTTGCATCCTATCCACAAATGGCAGCGAGGGGATAAAGTTGTTCGCCTCCTGACGCCCAGTGAGACTTGGGAACTTACCACGGAACCGGGGGTTGATGGTAAAGCCTTTGCCGTAAGCTTATCAGATGGACGCCGAGATTTGATTCCCATAGCTGACTGCCAACTGATTGAATCAGCAAAAGAACGCCAGCCAAACCGACCACACCAAGCTGATAAAGTATTGACCGGTAAAGACGCGGGAGAATTGCTCCGACGAGTATCTTAAGACTTCTTATAGGGTAGGCTCTAAGAAATCGGAGACAATAGCCCTCAGTCCAAATCCGATAACCTCACCCTATCACATCCGTTTTGTTACAACACGACATTTAACTCACCAAAAGCGCTTCGTTCTGGCGTATGGTGGTCTGAGCATAATGACCTGTTATGTATCAGAGACTACAAAAAATTACCCAAGTGTGTGTTAAAGCACACAGGGGTTAGTGTTGTTAAATTGGGTAGGAACTAATGAATGGTAGATTATCACAAGACCCTGATGATTTTGATGGGGAATGGGCTGAAATTAGCGGAGAGTTGGCTTCTGTTGAACGTATTGAGGATATTTCTTTGCTTGTGCAGTGCGCTACCGATACTGAACTGATTGAACTCTGGCTATTTACTAACAAATCGAAAAATAGCCGCGATGCTTACCGCCGCGATATCGCTTACTTCCTGGCTTTTGTGAAGGACAAGCCAATAGAGCTTCTTCGACTTGGTGACTTGGTAAATTATAAGGAAGCGTTGGAGGGTGCTTGCCGACTATCCCAGCGGACTGTGGCGCGGCGGTTACTGGCGGTTAAGTCTCTCCTGACTTTTGCTTATGATACTCGCTATATTCGGAATAATGTGGGAAGCCTGTTAAAGGTTTCGATGCCTTCTCAGGATATTACCCAGCACAATCTTGAAGAGCATCAGGTATTGGCGCTGATTGAGGCGGCTTCTAATGAGCGCGATCGCTTGCTGGTAAGATTACTTTACTTTACGGGATGCCGCGTGTCTGAGCTTATCAGTGTGCGGTGGTCGCAGGTACTCGACTATGACACAGGTAGCGGAATCATCCGGGTCATCGGTAAGGGGAATAAAGAAAGGAATGTTCTGCTGTCGGGTTCGATTTGGTCTGAACTGTTGGCATGGCGTGAAGGGAAGTCAGATGATGACTGGGTGTTTAAAGGTCGCGGCGGGCATCTTCGCCGAGGAGCTGTGAATCGGATTATTGATCAGCTTACTATGAAGGCTGGTATTAAGTTAGATGTTAGTCCGCATTGGCTGCGACACGCCCATGTGAGTCATGCTCTGGACAGGGGAGCGCCTGTGCATTTAGTCCAGGCGAATGTGGGGCATTCTGATATCCGCACGACTCAGATGTATTGTCATGCTCGACCTACTGAGGGGAGTAGTCAGTATCTGCCCGATTTTTAGCGATCGCTCTTTTTAACGCCTGGTCGTTTAACCACCACAATCACTCTATCCCTATAAACAAATTTCTTCAGTAAGCTGGTCGGGTGAAATAAGGCGTGGTTCCGGCGGAATTCGCTCGGACTGGGCGAAAATTTTTTATTTCACTACGTCATATATTGGAATCGGAAAAAAAATTTTTTCCGCTCCTATTTTCTACCTCACCGGAAAAATTACTTGATAATCTTTACTAACTGCTCACAGTGAAAGTTGGGCTTGTTGACTCTTAACGCCTCCCATTGAAACGCGGGGGTGAGCGCCTCACCCGCTCCTTTTAGACGAAAAGCATCCAAGGAGAGCCAACTATCGAAAGCTACTAAAGACCAGGTAATCTAGTAATTAGAGAGGAGCTTACGCTATGATTCAAGCCAAGCCGAGATTTTCAACCTTTGAAGAATATTTGTCCTATGACGATGGGACGGATAAACGCTATGAACTATTAAATGGAGAGTTGATTGAATTGCCCCCAGAGTCAGGTGAGAATATCTCCATCCTTGGTTTTCTTTATCTCCAACTCGCTCCGCTTATGGGACATCGAAGAGTGCGATGGGGATTAGAGCTTGAAGTTAGGGGAGAACCTAAAAATCGCTACCCTGACCTTACCGTCATTCGGGAAGAGCATATCCAACAGTTACGACCACGCAACACAATCAGGCTCTCAATGCAACCGCCTCTGGTGGTCATTGAAGCGGTTAGCCCTGGTCTCAGCAATAGAGAGAGGGACTACATCGATAAACGGAAACAGTATCAAGACCGGGGCATTCCTGAATACTGGCTGATTGACCCAGCTCGAGCTACCGTTACTGTTTTGGAACTTGTGGACGGAATCTATCGGGAGTTGGGTGTTTTTCGTGGGGAAGACCTAATTCAGTCTTCTGTAATACAGGAGCTGAATTTGACTGCACAACAGCTACTTCAAGCAGGAGGAGCTTAGCTTCTTAACCCTTATTGTAAATACTCATCTAACTTCCACTTTTGATCAGTGCATAATGTATTTACTGAGGCTAAAAATACTCCGGTGAAATAGCTACGAAAATCAACCTTGGTTTGTTCATCCGAAAATTCAAGTGATCGCTCCCATGCCCTGCGAGTGATTTGTTCAGGGGATGCACCTAGTTCTAATGCGGTGCATACCAAACGCCCGTCATCAGCCTTCCCCCAGTCTGCAATTAGCGACATTAAACGATTATCAGGTTCGTCTCGCATTACTGTGTTTAAAATTTGCAAGAAATACTCTTCCGATGGTGTAATCGCCCTTGGTCTTGCCTGTTGCGCTTTTGCGGCTAATGGAGTGGCGACGACCGTAACCACCGCGATGCTTGCTGCCAGACGAGTAATGAATTTCATCAGAGAGTCCCACTAAGGCTTTACAGTTCTTTATCCAGTCTGCCCTCTCTACGAGTAGAGGATTTAGCGATCATAAACTCTTTACATGAACTTTACTAAACCCTTGTAATACGGGCATTTGATGCGATTTTGATTAAACGATATGAATCAGTATGACATCCGCTAAATAACTCAAAAGGCTAGGCAGATAGTCTTGTTATACCTGAGTAAAAATCTCTGAGAATTCCTGTTTTTACAGTCGGTTTCTTTGGAATTGGGCAGCTTGTGTGGTAGCTCGTCCAAAATCTGGAACTCTTCACTCAGTATGAGAAAGCTACCACTCGCGGTCTAATATTACGTCTCTAGCTCAGTCCAAGTTATTCAATTTAGACTGGTCTGGATTGGAGACAGGAGTCTCGACCCCATTAATATTCCGAGTATGATAGTTCGGATATTTCCCCCGGTTTATCTCATTAACGAATTGTTTGCGGGTCATATCCTCACCAGTATAGTTATCATGAAATTTTTTATTTCTCCCTGTTTGAGTTTCTTGGGTAACCTTGATTCTTTTTCTTGCCATGTTTGCATTCCTCCGTTTTAGTACAAAAATACTATATTACAGAATAACTCATTCAATCCGGTTAAACAAGTATCTATTCCACTCCTACGGTGAAATCTGTTAACTTAAGCCGGAGAGTCACCCCTCCGAGGGCGAGTTAACTGCCTTGCGAGGTTTTCTGAGGTTTTGAGAATGCTCTAAAATTTGAAGTTTAGCTTTTTGTTTATGAAAAATTTGCCAAGCCTTAACAAGAACCGTATCTTCAAACTCAGAACGTCCTGCTTTTTTGGCTGAGTTGTAGCTAACTTTAGTTACATCAATTTTGTTGATTTGAATGAACTCCTCGACAATTTGAACGAATGGAATTACGTGATCTACGTCAAATGCAGTTGCTGTGTTAAGTTGGGAAAATTTTTTTTGCTTGAATTCGATAATCTGATCTTTGACCGCCTCTCGGCACGCTGAATAGAACTTGGCTTTTGGGGTTGACCTCGAAATGCATTCCCGGTAACTAAAGTCAATACAAGTACCGTCTTGACGAATTACCCAAAAGCACTTGTAAGCGTTGCGCGTATTTCCCCATTCTTGGGGTATGTCAACCTTAATGCTATTTATTCCACACCCAATTTTTTTGCTGGCTTCTGGATGTCTCTCTAAAAGTAAGCTGATCAATTTAAAGTCTTGCTGGTCAAGGCATTGTCCCGGACAATATTTGTTAAGAATACTCCTTACGTTATCCATCAGAGACTTCTTGGATGGAAAGTCATAATCACCGATAGTTATGGGGTTAGCCATCTATTGTTACCTCGTAAAAAGATTTGTGCTCCAAATCGAGAGTTCCATTAATACCCCGACGCGATCGCGAAAAATTCGGTTGGTGAAACCCTTGCTAAACAAGTGTTTCGAGTTAGATTGTACTTCCTGACAGCTTCGCTATATCTACCCCTTGTCAGCGATCGCACCCCCTAAAATCCCTCGATCAATTCCCAATCATCTGGCGAATAAACGGGAATTAACTGCCCAGTCTTCTCAATCAGAAATCGCCAGAAAGTTTGGATTGGAGGAAAAGGCTCATCAATCATCATCCCCTCTATCTTTTCAATCCTGGGCTGAAGCCAAGTCCCACCAATTTGGTTGATGGAATATTGCTTACCGATGGGAGTATCGGTTGGCATCGCTTTGAGAGTCTCCAGGAGTTCGAGCAGTTGCTCATCACTGAGAAGCTGCCGCGATCGCACTCCATACTTTGCGTTCAGCCAGGTTCGCTTTTGATCTTCCGTCCACCCCAACCGAGTGAATTCAGTATCGGTTACTAAAATTACGTCATCATAAGATGTCGGTGCCGGTTCGGTTGGTTCGACTGGTTCGGTTTTGGGGTTAACCGTTCGAGGCGGTGCTGGGGGCTTGGGCTGCGGCTCGGCTTTATCCGGCAGGGGAGATTCGAGGTCGGTGGTCAGCCAATCAGGGTAGCATTCCATCTCCCGCAGGTCTTTCCTCAGATCATAATCATCAAACCTGACAACCAGGTTTTGCTCTTGGCTCCTGATAACGATTCCCTGCTTTTTGTGCCGGACGCTGCCAGGGAGATTCAGGCGAACTTTTGTCCCGATCGCGAGTTTAACTGTCGGAGTCGCATCCGCGATCGCATTTTCCCCGCTGGTGTTTTGGTCGGGTGCGATCGCATCTTCCGACCCAGTTTGCTCAGTTTCCGACCCAGTTACCGACTCAGTTACCGACCCAGAAAACGTTGATATTTGGTCATCCCGACCCACCCGACCCAAAGTTTGGGGGGTATCGCTTTTTAGAGATTTGGGGGGATTGCCAAAATCCGAAAAATTTTCTTCTGCAATTAGAGCATTTTGATTTTCAGCGCTGGGGTGAGAAAACTGGGTCGGGTGGGTCGGAACCCCTGATTTTTCGTTGTTTATTGGGTCGGGGGTTGGGTCGGGGTTGGGTCGGGGTATGGTCGGAACTGGGTCGGGTGGTGGCTCACCTCCTGGGGGCGGTGAATCAGGTGGCGTTGAATTGAACCCTAGACCTTTTAACGCCGCGTGCCGACTCTTACCGTCTGGGCTAGGGACAACGACCCGTTTTGCCTTGGGGAAGAGTTTTTGGAATCGTCCTAGAACCTGGTTAGCTCCCTTGACGTTTCGGTCATAGGGGGAAGCTTGTTCCATCCAGACAGCTTTTTGCTTACCTGTGGTGGATTCTTCGTAGGTCAGAGTTCCGTTATCGAGATACCACTGCTCTAATATTCCCCAGATTTCCCGAGCCGTTAGCGTACTATTAGGGTTGTAGCCCAGACCTGTATCCTGGGCGAACTGGAACAGATGGGAGTTCTCAGCCTGGATATCCTCTAAAGCCTTCTGAGTACACGAGTAATCGATTCCCTCACTCATCAACCGTCGTAGGGCGTCCAGGACGCGGTTGAGAAACGCTGGCAGGACTTCATAAGAGAGAAAGTCGGGGTCATACTTGAACCGTGGATCGGCTTCCACTTCACCCAGCTCGGGGTTAGCGCCTATCTTGAAAGTCTTATTGAAAGTCAGAACCGCATACCTCGACGCGATCGCCTCCAAAGTCCCCTGGAGCTTGGGCGTATCATTCGCGTTGAACAGAGCAATCCCCGTCGGTGTGAATTCGTCCTCATCCCGTCCCTTGGCTTCAGCGCTTAACGGGTCGCCAGTGATGAAGGCTTTAAGACTTTGGATTTTATCGAGTCGAGTTGTGTTGGCGTTTTCTGATGCCCAGTTCACCCGCGAGTGGCGTAAACGAGCCAGGGGGAATTTGCGCCCGTTATCGTAACTGGCAAAGTCTGAAAGGGTACATGAGGTTAATCCAGTTCGACCATACATCAGGCTGACGGCTTCGCGAAGGGTGTCCTTCCCGTTTGCCCCGTGTCCTTTCATGATTAACCCTCTCACTGTTCGCCCCTTGAATTTGCGAACTGTGGCAAGGTCTAGGGATGCGCCAACGGTCTTGAGGAAAATATCACGAGGGAGTGGGTCGAGCGCTTCAAGCATACGTGAGCAAGCTGACCCATTGGCATCTGGATCGTATTTGATCAGGGGTTCATAAGTGTAGTAGAGAGCTGGGTCATGTGGGATTAATTTCCAGCTTGGTTTACCGCCTTCCCAGTCAATCTGTAGAACACCATTGGTGCAGTTTAACCCGGACGGATTGATCAGTTTAGGGCTAACCCAAAAACTTATTTTGACCCAAGAGAGCGCCTCCCGAACGCAGCTCGGCTTCGCGTAAGGATAGGTTCGCTTGCCTTTTTTGTCGTATTCCGGGTAGGTGTTAGCCCATTTTCTCAGCCTGTTCAGCTCATTCCCATCCTCTACATACTCGTAAAAAGTCCCAGTCCAGCAATACAATTTATTATTGACGCAGATCCAAGGTTTGTCGCCGTATAAAGCATCTAGTGTGAATTGCAGGAATGTCTGTTTGGGATTTAAGGAATCGGGAATATCAACCCCGTCATCCCATTCCTCTGAGGCTCCCTTGGCATCGGTAGACTGTTCTTCCCTGGCAGTGTCAGCCGCAGTATTAAATTGTTCTTCCAGCCGCCTGATAAATTTTTCCTTGTCCCAGCCTTGTTCCATGCCCCATTTCAGCCAATCGCTAATATCCCCATGATCAGGTATATCGGACCAAACGTCACGGGGGTCGATTAACAAAAATGGGACTCCGATTTTTGCACAGACCTCTTGGAGTTTCTTGGCTTTTTTGAACCCTGCATCGTCGTTATCAGGGAGATAGGCGATGCCCCCCGCTTTGGCTTTTTTGAGGGTTTTTGCTGCTGTCTCGATGTCTTTGTCTGCCCAAGATCCGCCCTGAAACGTAAAGGATGCTAACCCCAGAGAGCGGGCTGATTCTACGCAGTCCTCGCCCTCAACCACGAGCGCCCATCGACCTGCA
>NZ_JAVJQN010000267.1:0-84173 GCF_040218245.1 Coleofasciculus sp. E1-EBD-02
ATACGAGATGAGTATGACCGCGCCGATGCTCTGAGGCGGCTTGCGCCCCATTTACCTGAAATTCTACTCAAAAAAGCCCTAGAAGCCGCACAAGCTATACAAGAAGAGAGATACCGCGCCAATGCTCTTTGTTCGATTGCCTCCCATTTACCTGAAATCTTACCCGAAGCGCTAAAAGCTGCACTGGCTATACGAAATGAGTATGACCGCGCCAATGCTCTTTGTTCGATTGCCTCCCATTTACCTGAAATCTTACCCGAAGCGCTAAAAGCTGCACTGGCTATACAAGATGAGAAATACCGTGCCGATGCTCTGAGGCAGATTGCCTCCCATTTACCTGAAATCCTACCCGAAGCGCTAAAAGCAGCACGAGCTATACAAGATGAGAAATACCGTGCCGATGCTCTGAGGCAGATTGCCTCCCATTTACCTGAAATCCTACCCGAAGCCCTAGAAGCGGCACTGGCTATACGAAATGAGTATGACCGCGCCGATGCTCTGAGGCGACTTGCACCCCATTTACCTGAAATTCTACTCAAAAAAGCCCTAGAAGCAGCACGAGCTAAACAAGATCAGCAATACCGTGCATTATCTCTCTGTTCGATTGCCCCCCATTTACCCGAAATTCTACCCGAAGTCCTAGAAGCTGCACGGGCTATACAACCTGAGTTTATCTGTGTATTGTTTCTCTCATTGATTGCTTCGCATTTACCAGAAATCTTACCCGAAGCTCTAGAGGCAGCATTGGCTATACAGAATGAGTATTACCGTGCATCTGCTATCAGTGAAATTTTGCCACCTTTACCTGAAACGCTGCTAAAAAAAGCACTAGAAGCCTTGCTAGCTATACAATCTGAGCCGCTCCGCGCTGAGGCTTTCAGTGGATTGCTACCACAGTTAAAACTCTCTTATTTTAACTTTTCCTTATGGAAAGAAATCCTTAACCTTTTAGCTCACCGTACTCGCAAAGACCTACTAAAAGATATCTCCGCATTAAGTCCAGTTATCATCGCTCTCGGTGGCAAGGAAGCGTTAGCCGCAACAGCTCGTGCGATTCAGGAGGTTGGGCGACAGTGGACTTAAAACTGTTTTCTTGTCAAGCTAGAACTCAGATTAGGGATGTGATTGGCTGGGTTTAGGTGAGACTGTGCGATTTTAGCCTGCCTGTTTCCCCTAGAACTTTTAGGCGACTGCTCATGAGGAGAGCGATCGCACTCCCTCCCCAACCCATCAAACCCCCAACCAGACAGCGTTTCAAGTTTTGAGTAAGGTAGCGATCGCATTCCCTACCCCAGACTTTACAATATCCGAGAATGAGAATCTGCGATCGCTGTTGACGTGAAAGGAGAACTAATTGATGTTGGGTTTAGACAGAATTACATTTAACCCACGTATCATGGCTGGGCAAGCCTGTATTCGGGGAATGCGAGTTCCGGTTTCATTGGTTTTAAATTTAGTGGCAAATGGTAAAACAGTGGGGGAAATACTCGAAGATTATCCCTATTTGGAACCCGAAGATATTCAACAGTCTTTGCTGTATGCTGCGGTGAATGAAAATGTTACTATCTAGTAGATACATTATTCAGCGTAGAGATGTGCCATAGCGCCTCTGTACTAAAATAAGGTCAATACGCTTAAGTTAATTTCATTGCTGAAGGCGTTGATGTCACTGTAATTATCTCTGAGCAGTTTTTCAATCTCCTTTGTAGAGCAATTACCCCGACGAATCCAAATGACTTTAGGCGGAGTCCCCAGGAGAACGCTTAACTCACTAAAATCGGCATCTTTGGTAACAATAATGAAGGCGTTGAGCCGAGCATATTCCCAAACATCTCGGTCTGAAGATGTTCCTAAGCCTAATGTATCAACATGCACTGAGTTGGGATACAAATCGGTTAGTCGAGTCACTAGGCGAGGGGAAAGGTTTTGATCAAACAGGAGGAGTTTCACGGTTGAACGGTAACGGTAAGGCGTTCGCGTTGAGCGGCAAACCAAAGACAAGCGAGGATGTCTGTTTTAGTCAGATAGGGAAAGTCCTCTAGAATTTCCTCTTGGCTCATGTCGGATGCGAGGTATTCTAAAATATCATAGACCGTGATTCGCATCCCTCTAATGCAGGGCTTACCGCCACGTTTTCCGGGTTCTAAGGTGATGATGTCTTGGTAATTCATCAGTTATCTTGAGTATCCACAACTAACTTTAGCTTGCCAAGGTCGCGATCGCGAAGCGTGTGCGATCGCGTAAGCGTGTCCGATAGGACGTAAGCATGTATCGCACTCCCTACCCATATCCGTAAAACCCCCAACCCGACAGCCGTTCAGGTCTAGGTAATCGGATTGCGATCTCCCGTTCATCTGGCAAGGACAACCTGCGATCTCCCGTTCATCGGTCAGCGCTGTCTTCGCTTCTGACACGCTCCTTAAACAGAATATCGCCTAAAGCTCAAGTAAGAATCGAGCTTACTGAGTAGCTCTTTGAACCCGTTTTAACGGGTTTAAGCTTTTAGCCCCAACTTTAGTTGAGGGCTAATTACCTAGGATAGATGACAATAGCTGACATTCCGTCTCGCTTGCGGTTTAATTGTCAGATTGACGCTCTCCCTCCTAGAATAAGGGAGATTCTATGGAAATTTCGTTCCATATATCCCGGTAAACGGGTTCCCAGGCACACGATATTCGCCATCTAGGGCATCGTGTTATCTCCTAACACCCTGTCGATTCAGGGCTGGGCGTTTCAAACCTTTGCGGTTTGGGTTCCGCCGAGTCCCGGCGTACCTGATAAGTTGACTTCGACTTTGCAGCCGCAAGCCAACTGCATTTTATCATACTATCTTGGGGTGTTTATCCGGATAAAAGCCGTCCTAGAAGGACGGGGCTTCAGACCCTTTATTTCCGGTGAACGCTGTAAACATTAATACAGTTGTCGCTCCACCCATGCTGAACGTAGAAAGAATCGGTTTAGCCCTTGGAAGTCAGCAGGAGGAGAGGTCAAACCCAGAGGGGAAAGGGAAACTATGAATAGCAATCCATCCAATCCTTCGGCAAATGGTGGTAAAACAATAAATATTGCTGATATCTTGGCACTTCCGGAACGCCAACGGCAAATTGTGCTATTTATCCGTCGCGAGGAAGGGCATACCCTACCCGAAATTGCCGATCACCTGAATGAAGACGAACAGATGATCGCCATAGAACTAGATGAGTTAGTTCAAGAGGGTTTCGTCCGAGAAATACAAGTAGAAGGCATTCCCCGTTACTATCGCAGTGAAATGAGACGACAAGGTAGCCCGTTTTCCGAGATGATTCAGCAAGCGCTGACACCGGGAAAACCTCTGTCCATGATTGTGAATCCCTCTGGGGATGCGCCAATTACACCCGGTTCGACGTTTGAGTTGTGCGTCACGATTACCAATGAGGGCAATCAAAGTGCCTTAATTGAGATTTATATCGATGAAACCTCCCAATTCCTGCACCAGTGGTGTATTTCCCCTTATGAACGTCTGGCGTTAGGGCGGGGACAAAGTAGTGAGGTGGTGTTCCAGATTCCGGTACCACTGGATGCAACACCGGGTACCTATAATTATCTGCTGATGGTTGATGCCCAGCAGCATTACCCGGAAGATACGCCCATCCAGCATCAAGCACGGCTGCAAGTCTTACCCTTTGTCCAAGAAGCCATCCGGGTTAATGATCCCACCTTCTCTCTACTCCCGATCACAAGTTCCGCTGTCCCGGCGGTGGTTCAACCGGGAGAACCTTTAGAGGTTCAGGTTCTGGTTCACAACCGATCGGATCGTGTGGATCAATTTCGCTTAACCTGTCCGGATTTAGCCCCGATTTGGTATAGGGTGATTTATCCCGAAGGCTATACCGACACCGGAGTGGTGCGGGTGATGGATGGCTTAGAGTTGAATCCGGGTGAAAAGGGTCTAATCCAGCTCATTATCACCCCACCTGTAGATACCTGGGCGACGATTTATTCCCCCACCGTGCGTCTCTATTCCCTGAATAATCCCGACTTGGTGCTACTGGATGCGATTTACCTCCAGGTAATGCCGATTTACCTGTTAACTGTCGAGTTAGTCACCCTAGTCGGTAAAGTCAGCCATCAGTCTGGTGTTTTCGAGTTACAACTGTATAACGGCGGCAATATTACCCGCGACATTGCCCTCATCGCCAAAAGTGCCGATGGTGATGATCTATGTACCTATACCCTGATACCCACCCAAGTGCGCCTCGCCCCTGGCGGGTATGCGATCGCGAATTTAGAGGTGCAACCCAGCCAGAAATGGTGGCGTAGACCCTTCTACGGACGAGTTTTAAACTTTGTTATTGAAATTGAAGACCTACAACAGTTTCCCCTAATTAACAATCGCTTCCAAGGCACTTTAATCTGGGAAGGGCGTCCGTGGTGGCAATTTTTATTAGTTATTTTAGGTATAGTCGGACTGATTGGGGCATTAATATTCCTGCTGTGGTTTCTCTTTTTTAGACCCAAACCCCGCCCGGAAATAGTCGAATTTGCGCCAGCAGGAAAAAATTACTCGGCAGCTGATCAGGAAAATGTTCGCCTGAATTGGGAAATTACCAACCCCAAACGATTACAAACGATAAAAATACAAGGGGTATCGCCAGATGGGGTGGTCACCAGTGGTCCGATTGCCTACAATTTTAGCCAGGGGATTCCCAACGAGTTAGAGCGTTTCTGCACAACCGATGAGATTCTCAATTGCCAGAACGTGCCAACGGATGCTCGCGAACCGGGGGATTATGTGTTTGAACTGACTGTAATTCCTGAAGGCAAAAAGAGGGGAGAATTAGAGGAACTGCAAACGAATACAGTTAAAATTACACCGTTTCCAATTCCTGAGATTGAAGAATTTGCCTCAACTCAACCCGTCTCTCAAGAAGTCATTCAGCCCAACCCAGAAGCAGCAGACCAAGAAGCTAGTCCAACGGCTAATGATGATAACTCACCTGAAGATCAGCCGCAACCGGAAGACCTAGGTATTTTACTGAATTGGAAAATTAATCACCCCGAACAAATCAGACTGTTAAAACTGGTAGGGCGCAATCCTGAAGGAATTGTCACCTTTCCCATGCAATCAATTGATTTTAGCCAAGGAATTCCTCAACCCCTCCAAGACTCCTGTGAAATACAAGATGAGGCATTAGTTTGTATGAATATTGCCACAGGTGTGCGCCAACCGGGAACCTATATTTTTGAATTAATCGTGGTTCCCCAACAAGGAGAACCCGAAGAATTACCCGCTCAAAAAACTGATCCGATTAAAATTGAAGCCCAACCTGTTCCCTTTAATATTGTTGAATTTACAGTTGGTGGTGTAGAAACCCTCACTCGTCCTAAGTTTGTGATACCAATTTCTGGAAATCAAGCAATACCTGTACCCTTATCCTGGAAAGTTGAGGGGGGCAGAGATCTCAAAATTGAACTTCTACCCGCACCCGGTACTGTACCACCTGAAGGCACTTTGCCTTATGAACTTAGTCCAGAACCAAATACGCAAACAATTACCTTGCAAGTGACGAATGAAGCCGGAGAACAAAAAAGCCGTTCAGTCACTATAGAAACGGTGCAACCGCCGCCTCCAGAACCTGTGGAAATGACTCCCTTATCGCCGCCAGGAGACACAGCTAACGGATTACCAACGTTTGATCCTCCACCTCCACCCGGAGACACTTCTGCTGCACAAACACAGACACCCCCCTCACCGTCACCGTCACCCTCACCGGGAACTTCACCCTCTGGAACAGAACCCAAACCGCTACCCATACCACCAGGCGGTTCACCTCCCCTTCCTCCAGGTGCAGATTCTCCGCCTCCGGCTGAACTTCCACCTAAGTTTAGGTAAAACAAATTGGGTTTATTCTTCTCTTGGCACTCTTAATCGTAACTCCTCAATTAGAATCGGTATCTCATTTTTAGGACTTACGCAAAAGCTCTATTTGTAGTGGCGTGGCACACCTTATTTGATGAATTAACCATTAGCCGCAAAACCGTAGGGGCGCAAAGACTTGCGCCCGATTCAATGGTCAAATCTATTCCACAATTTTAGCTGTGTCAAGCCAGTAGGGTGTGTTAGCGTAGCGTAACGCACCTTTACCCCCATCAGTGGTGTGTCTGCGTAAGTAGAAGGGCAAAAGTCATCTCGCAAGACAGAACCGAATAAAGAAAATTCTGTCACTTGCCAGCGATCGCAAAATGCTTTAATCTGCTCCATTAGCAGCTCAATATGTTTAACGTTCATAACTTGCTACCTTACCTTGTTAAGAGTTCCTTAACGAAGGGCTGAAGGGCTAAGGACGAATGTTAGTCTTTAACATCGAAATCTGCATTAGCTCGCCTAAAAGCTTCTCTTTGCCTGAGTTTCTCAGCATAAGCTTTGAGAATTTGATGATTGTCCAGGATTCCTAATTGAAGTGCCCACATCAGAACGCCTCCAGTCACAATATCCGCTGTCGTAAATTGGTTCTCGACCAAAAAATCTTGACCCACAAGCGCTGCTTTTAACGGTTCAGAAACTTGGGCAAACCACGCCAAGGTTTCATCCATCGAGAGTTCTGAACGTTTTTTCAGTGGCGATATCTTTTCAGGCAAATCCGGTAGCGCCTGAAATATATAATGCTCCACAGGTGGCTCTAATGTCACCATCGCATAAAAAAGCCACTGATAATAATACGCTCGTGCTGATGTTCCTGGGGCTGGAATTAATCCTTTGTCTGAGTATTTGTCAGTTAGATAAGCACAAATCGCCGCCGACTCAAAAATGGTTACATCTTCATCCACTAGAACTGGAACTTTGCCGTGGGGGTGTAACTTTTGATACTCTTGTTTGTCCGTTTGAGTGATATCTACCCGCACTAACTCGTAGGGAATACCCATTTCTTCTAGACACCACCGAGGACGCATGGCGCGTGTTTTCGGAAAGTAATAGAGTTTCATCAGACCCCCTCAATTTTTAATCTACCTGGAGTTTAGACAACGTAACGGATGAGCATCCGCATCAGTTTACCAGGAACGGGCGCAGGCATCAGAGGACTCCATTCACTGATTTGGGCGAAGTGGTGGGCGTACAGACTGTGGATGATGTTGGTAATCCCACTGCTGGAACCAATGACTAAGATTTGCACAGGTTCGCGTTCGGGGTTGGGTGAAGTGGTTGAGGTTTCTTGGGGATCTGGGAGAAAGTCTTTAGACATGAGGGTTTACCTTCTATGGGTATTATGACACCGATTGGACTACATCCAGTGTAGCGTAACGTATGCCAATCGGTGTCATTTACGGTTGAATCCACATCTGACACAATTTTGGGCATGGGAAGAGCAGGAAAAGCCCTTAAGCAGGTGTTAGACAATTACGGCATTAGCCAAAACCAAGTGGCGGTAAAGATGGGGATTGGACGTTCCAATATTTATCGCTGGGTACATGAGGTGAGAGATCCCGGCGCTGAGATGGTGATTCAACTCCGAGATGCGCTGTACCAGATTAATCAGACGGCGGCGGAAGAGTTTGTGCGGTTGTATTTAGGGAATCCGCCTGGGGATGGCGATGAGGAGTAGTACCAACAAGTTGAGTTGTAGGGGTGGGTTTTACCGTTATCGGCGATTGAGAACCCGCAGGTAAATACCAGCTAATAACCGCTAATATGGATACTTTCGCAAATTCTTTGTGAATTACCTTGTAACAAAACTGCGATCGCATACCCTATCATAAATCCGGATACGAGCGCTGGGGATCGAAAACATCCTTAAGTTCGCTTGTTTGTCCACGACTTCAGACGTATCCTGAACCCTGGAGTCATTGCAACTTAGAGGAAAAAGCATGTTAGATAAACCCGAATCTCCGATTGAAGCCATTGACGCCAGAGAAATCCTGGACTCGCGGGGACGTCCCACCGTGGAAGCCGAAGTTCGCCTCGCCAGTGGTGCCATGGGATTGGCACAAGTTCCTAGTGGTGCCTCTACCGGCTCCTTTGAAGCCCACGAACTGCGAGATGGTGATTCTCATCGCTACAACGGGAAAGGCGTCCTCAAGGCTGTCCGTAACATCAAAGAGAAAATCACCCCCGAACTCTTGGACATGGATGCCCTAGACCAAGCCACCGTTGACCAGGCGATGATTTATCGGGATGGAACCCAAAATAAAAATGAACTGGGTGCCAATGCTATCCTGGCAGTTTCTCTCGCCAATGCCAAAGCCGCCGCGAATGAATTGCAACTTCCCCTCTATCGCTATCTAGGTGGACCCCTTGCTAATCTTCTCCCGGTTCCGTTAATGAATGTGATTAACGGTGGTGCCCATGCGGATAATAATGTAGACTTTCAGGAGTTTATGATTGTCCCCGTGGGGGCTGATACCTTTCAAGATGCACTGCGTTGGGGGGCTGAAGTCTTCGCCGCCCTGTCTCAAGTCTTGAAAGAGAAAAAACTGCTATCGGGTGTAGGTGATGAAGGGGGCTATGCGCCGAACTTAGAGTCCAATAAAGCCGCATTAGAATTTCTGATTGCCGCGATTGAAAAAGCTGGGTATAAACCTGGGGAACAGGTGGCGTTAGCCATGGATGTCGCCGCCAGCGAATTTTACAAAGACGGGCAATATCTCTATGAAGGCTCATCTCACGCCCCTAGTGAACTGGTTGATTATCTGGATCAATTAGTCAGTCAATATCCGATTGTTTCAATTGAAGATGGCTTACATGAAGACGATTGGGATAATTGGAAATTGCTGACGGAAAAACTTGGATCTCGTATCCAATTAGTTGGCGATGATTTATTTGTCACCAACCCCACTCGCTTGCAAAAGGGAATTGATTTAGCGGCTGGGAATTCGATCCTAATTAAGCTCAATCAAATCGGGTCATTAACCGAAACCTTAGAAACCATTGAACTCGCCACTCGTAATGGCTTCCGTTCCGTTATCTCTCACCGTTCTGGCGAAACCGAAGATACCACGATCGCGGATTTAGCCGTCGCCACTCGTGCGGGTCAAATCAAAACGGGTTCCCTCTGTCGCAGTGAACGAGTTGCCAAATACAACCGCCTACTACGGATTGAAGACGAACTCGGCGATCGCGCCATCTACGCCGGGAAAATTGGGATGGGACCCAAAATTGCCAAATAATCCCTATTTCCCATAACCCAACCCGCCATTCAATCCCTGTAGGGGCGCACTGACGTGCGCCCTTTATTCAATGACGCCTTTGATCCCAAAATTTTCAATCTATTTAAAAATAGTTTCGACCTGAATATTGGTGGGTTACGGCGGATTGTTCATTAAAAGATAAGTACCTTAATTAAACTCCCGCCTAACCCACCCTACGACATTTAAAATAAGACTCTTTCTTTGATAGAATCTTTCCGTACCTAAAGTTGAGCATTTTCAGGAAAACTGTCCAGCGGCGACGGGTTCGTTAGTGGTTGTGTCGTTTCCAGAATCGGATCAAACCTATACCTATTGTGCCAACCCTAACCGTTTTCTAGCAGCGGGACAATATACCTACGACATGAGTACGGAAACCTTAAAGCCGGGACGTCCGGGAACTCAAACCGCCGCTAATCAAACAACCGATACTCGCCAAGAAAAATTGGAAGACGAGTATGGATTAAATGTACTCGATACCTGTCCTCCAGCAACCAATTCTTTAGTCGTTATCTCCTATCCCGAAGGTGGACAAAGCTATCGCTATTGTGCCGATCCTAACCGTGTTTTTCCGGCGGGTGAATATACTTACAACGCCCGTACTCAGAGTCTAGAACCTGTGAAAAAACCAGAAGCTTGTACCGTACAAGTCGGGGGTGTTTGTATTGTTCGCTAACGGATAGCACAAGCTGTCCTTGTTTCTAGACGTGCCATGGCGCGTCTCTACATGACTCCCCCAGATTTTCTATTCCCGGTTTCCTAAGATTTCATTAGAATCACCAATAGGCTGTACGGAACCTGCGATCGGTTCTTTTTTGAGTTCCTCCAAATCTATCGTTCTTAATAAATAACGCCAAGCTAGAGGAAAGTCATAGATTTGGACTAAATCGGCTGAAATATCGTACCAAAGACGATTATCTTGATAAAACTTCATCTGATCCATTACCAACGCTGTTGCTGTCTGAGGTTCTAAACGCTGAGGATCAAGGCGTTCAATTGAGCCGTTATGCCAAATGCTTTGAGATAAATCCGTCGGATCATTGGATGTACAATATAGGGTGAACTGCCAACGATATTGTTTATTCAATTCTAGGGGAATGGCAGTAATTGGCAAGCTGATTTTGACAAAGCCTGGTGTTTCTGGAAGCTGGAAACTAACCTGATAGTTTCGAGTCTCATCCTGTGAATTTTTTAGAACGAATGATCCTCGATTAATTGTGTTACTTGGATAGGGAATATAAAACCAAAATGTGGGGTAAGCTTTTAATGTAAAGCCAGAAAACTTGTAGTCAGAATCGGTAATGGGTAATAACGGTGTAAACGGTTGTTCGGTCTGTTCACAAGGTCCACGAGTTCCGGCAGGTTTGCGATCATTATTCGGTCTATCCCGAACGGGTGGATCTTGTTTAATACTTGCTAATTTTTGAATAGGATGTGCTTGAACCAGTGGTCGATGAATTGTCAATTCAAGAACGGTTATCGCCAGAATTAAAGCAAGTTTTAGTGCAATCATAGGTTTAAGGGGTTTCATCGGATCGCGACGTTCTAAATGCCTGGTAAGCCACCAGACTTCCACTTGTGGCAACTACAGCTAGCATTACTGGAACCATGGGTAATATACTCCCAGTTTGAATGAAAATAAACCAGCTAATACCATTAATCGTTATCATAGTAAATCCCACTGCTAGTCCCAGTCGCAACAGAGACTCTCGATAATGCCATGCGATCGCACCTCCAATAAGTGACCCCATCCACACCCAAACCAAATCCCCCCATAAAGGGAAAAACGCCAGCAAGGGGCGTTCTCCCACAGCCGCATTAATAATCTGACTGACCATTTGACTATGCAGGAATAGCCCCCGCATTTCATGATTACCAGGCGTTTGGAATTCATCTTTAATTGTGGGGTCAGTTATGCCAATTAAAATAATTTTATCCTGCAAAAAATCTGGATTCACGCGATTGGCAAAAATATCACTCAAGGTTACTCGTTCTACCATGGTTTTTGGCAATTCTGGGGAACGATAATTAAGTAAGACTTGAAATCCTTCCAATCCGACACCGCGCTGGTAAAATCCGGGGTTGGCATTTAAATTTGTTAACGTCACTGAACCCAATTTCCACCGATCTTCGGAAATAAATTCAGGTGAGATTCCCTCGGCTTGCAGATATCGTAGGGCTAATTGAAAACTCAGGGAATAGAAGGTGGAACAAGAGGATACGGCTGGCGGTTTCATGGCGATGAGATGACGCCGAACAATCCCATCTGGATCAACAACAATATCAGCAAATCCTAAGCGTTCCTTGGGGACTTCAGGGGGCGCAGCAACGCCTTCGGGGATTTGGGGAGAGGGGATAACACAAATGGGAATCACGCGATCGCTCTTTTGTAGGTATTGTACCAATTCATCCCGCCCTTCCCCCTCTGGGCGATCGCGAAAGATATCTAAGCCGATGGCGCGGGGTTGATAGGTGTCCAGTTTTTGTAATAGTTTGAGCAGGGTGCGATCGTGTAGCGGATATTCACCCCCTAAATTATTGATATCTTTAGCCGTTACCTCAACCATCAATAACCGAGGATCAAGGGATGGCGTGGGACGCATTTCCAAGAGTTGATCAAAGGCTTGCTGTTCCGTCGATTGTAACCACCCTAGCGATCGCACTCCCATGACTAAACTGGTAACCATGACACTCGCACCCAGTACCAATTGCCAACCTCGCCGTCTCCGCTTAACGGGTTTGGCGGTAGTGTCGCTAATCCAGTCGTTCCAACTGGGTGGAACTTGGGTGGGATTCTGGACAATTACGGGTAACCAACTAGCACAAGGAAATTGACTCTCTAATCCCTGCAATCGTTCTCTGGCGTCTCTTACAGCTAAATAGAAGGGTTGACCTTGAGCAAAGGCAGTGAGAAAATACTTCAAGAACTCTTGCGCCACGCGATCGGGGACTAACTCCCGCATGACAATCATTTGCGGTATCTGCACATCATCCAGTTGTCGGGCTAATCCTAAGCCATCGCAGGAGTTAAAAATAGCTAGTTTTAACCCTCGTTCTACGGCTTTTCTCAGCGCATACCAGAGTTCATCAATGGTTAAACTATCGGTTTGATTAATATAAATCCGCCCGGTTTCCCCTTCGGTTTCACTATGTCCGGCAAAAAAAATGATGTCCCACTGTTTTTCCCAAAGTTGGTCGTTAATCTCTCGGCGGCTTTTTTCGACTAAAAATTTAATATCGGTATGGGGTAAACTTTCAAGTAACTGGCGATCGTTCTCAATATCAATTCCCTGACTATGACCGAGAATGGCTAAAATTTTTACCTTAGGCGTGCGCTGATTTGAGGTGAATTGGGACGGACGTTCAAACTGAGGATCAGTTAAGGCGAGTTCCGCTTTCGGATAATGGTCAAAAAAATCCCACAAATGCCAAGGAAGTTTTTGCAGGTGCGGATCAGTGGTGCTGACTAAGAAGCGAATCGTATCCTGAGGACTCAGGGATTCCCGTAACCGCCGATCCAGGGGGCGAAACCCTTCCCCGTCTAACCAGGTTCGCAAGCGATCGCCTAATTCATTGGCAGAGTCTTGACAGTCTCTCAGGCGCTGGCTTACGGAACCATCATAGATAATTTTTTTCGGTTTAATTCGATAGGGGGCGCTAATGCACCGATACTTATGCTGCCAATGAGACTGGATGCGATCGGCAAATTCAGGCGCTGCGTCTAATACTCCTTTGAGTTCAATATCTGGGGGTGCGCCATCCCAACCAATGGCTAATGTGACCCGAAATCCATGGCTTTGAAAATCACCATCGAGTTTCAAAATGACTAATTTTTTGGGATAGTGTTCATCGTTCATAGTTCATGGTTCATCGTTCATCGTTATCGTTCATTGTTTAAAGGATAAAGGTTTCCGTCATACTGATATCAGCTAACGCTACCCTAACTTTGAAGCATTCTCCGGGTTCTCCACTAAACTGTAATTGAATTTGCTTAGTGCTTCTGGCTTCAGCTTGCATCACGGTTTCCCCCGTGTCATCGAGAATCATCAGTCGCAAATTTTTAGGCAAATAGGTTTGACCGTTCGTTGGATATATTTCAACCGAAATATCGAGTTCTGATACGGATGTTGGTGTCAAATTTATGACTAATATGACTTGTTCATCATCATATCGTCGTCCTAATGTCAGCCGCTTTCCGCGTGTGATTTTCAGATCGGATGGTTCGGATAAGTGGGTGGCTATTTGCGTATACGTTCTAAAATTAAAAGCGAGTTCTGTTGGCGAGGAGTCGAATAATGTTTCGACAGTCTGCCAACCAGCATCAAAAATATTTTGTAGCCATTGACTAAGTTGTATTGGTTGTTGAGATGGGTTAAGATGGTCTAATAAATATTCCAGTGATATAAGTTGACTTAGGGGGACTTCCTCGGTTTTAGCGCTGGGTAAAAATCCCAGTAACTTGGCTTCAGTTAAGGCTTGATTCAATTCAACTGCTACATAACCAATCCGGTCAGACCAAACTTCTGCGGGGATATGACAGCTAGCGGCGTTGGGTAAGACGGGACGGCATTCTAATTTGCCCAGATCTTTAATCAATAAGTCGGCTGTATTAGTCAGGGTTTGCATAATTGGATTCCAACTATCACTCGCCTGCCAGTTTGTCGGAATTTCTAGGCATTGTAGAGAGGTCTTGACAGCATAAACGGCTAACGTATTTAGGTAAACTTGTTTTGCCTTTTGGGGGCAATGCTTTTGGTGAAACTGTTGAGCGATTTGATGGGCTTCTAACGTTAGGGGTACGGTCAGCATTAGGGGTTCATTCGTGGTGTGGAACATTGTATTCTGTGCCTCAGGGATTATGATGATAAGTATTCTTTTAACTTGGGGCTAAATTTAGTTAAGCAACGCTGGTAGAAACTGCTTAAGGTTGAAATCTTAATGCCTAGTTCTTCAGAAATTTCTTTCCAGGAATAACCGGATAAAAGTTTCAAAGCTAAAAATTGGAAGTTGGCGGCAGGTTGATTTGACGTATAGGTTTGATTAAAGAGTCCTTCGGGGTCAGTTTCTAGATAGTGAATGATTTCTTGCGACAGGGAAGGCGTCAACTGCGGATTAACTTCGGCTGGATTGTTTTTCTCTAAGTCATCCAGGGTTAAACGCTTGACTCGTTTGGCATCGACTCCTTTATGTACGGTTGGCATCATAGAACGACTGGCTTCCATGAAAAACCGTTGCTTGAGCAGAAAGTTTACCCATTGTAAAACTTCAAAACTGGGATTATAGTCGTCAATCCTTTCGCAAATATAACAAAATAGGCGTTGCTTGGCTTCATCATAAATATCCTCATAAAATCCATGGAATTGTCCGGGATAGGGACGAGTCAGTTTACCTGACTGCTGAATGGCACCCAATAGCTTGGCTAAAGCTTGCTGTCGTTGTTTACTACGGGGAGGATGCTGCTGTGCTTCCTGTGCCAGTTGCTTTAACTGTTGGTCTATGACATTCATCGATAGCGGTAGGGTTGGTACATCAGTTACATGGGATTGCGTTGATACACCGACTTCACTCTGTTCATAGAGGTCTCACGAACTCAGGGGCGATTTTATGCAAGGTGGAACAAATCTTTACAAAAGTTTAACAAAAGCGGCGGGGTAGAGGTGCAGGGGGAGCAGGGGAAGCTGGGGAAGCTGGGGAAGCTGGGGAAGCTGGGGAAGCTGGGGGAGCTGGGGGAGCAGGGGAAGCTGGGGAAGCTGGGGGAGATGGGAGACAAAATTTCTATAGCCCATTCCCTATTCCCTATTCCCTATTCCCTATTCCCTATTCCCTATTCCCTGTTCCCTGTTCCCTGTTCCCTGTTCCCTAACAAATGACAAATGACCAATGACCAATGACTTATGTAAAGATTTGTAACAAATATCCGACTTTTGCATAAAACTCACCTGCTGAACTTGAGAACCTAATGAAAGGGTAAAATGGGGACTAGAATCATGTTGATTCGTGAGATTGTTCAACAGGCACTAAAGACACGCTATCTCACCAGAGAAGCCGAAGACCAACTGCGACAGCTACTTAGAAGCAAATACGACTCACAAGACCTCCAGGCGTTCATGACGTTGCAAAATGCTGTAATGGAGGGTCAGGTGCAACAAGAGTCCCGCCCTTTTCCAGATAACCTCTTGATTTTCAGGGATGATAATACGGTAATTGTTGATTTGGCAGGAGTGAGTTAATGAGAGAACTGAGAGTTAAAGTTTTAACAGTCAATAACCTTCAAATTATAGGGATACTGACCCTTAGTACCTCCTTAAATTACTATCGTTCCAGTTTTACTATTTCGGATTTGTTGAATAGTTCTCGTAATTTTATTACTCTCACGGATGTAGAAGTGTATAGTGAGCATCAGCATCTCTTGGCAACAATGCCATCTCTTTGCATTAACAAGCCAGCGATCGCTTGTTTATCGAGCGAAGAATCTGAGCAGAATGGTGTTGCATTATCATTGAACACGGCTGTCCAGCCCTCTGAAATGAACAGTGTGGCTGTTTTTTCATAATTGAAAGAGAGTCGAAACTGTTGACATCTCTAGTTAGTAGCGAATTTATTCGCCAATCTTTTTAACTATTAAAATCGTTTTTATGGTAAAGTAATGGGCTAGAAGCTGTAGGGCATACGGTGGTTAAACTTTCTGGGGATAAAGCTACAGCAGATTTTAGGTTGATGAAGTACAGCCTTAAGCAAGATCCCCGACTTCTTGAAGAAGTCGGAGATCTGTCTGTGTACCTCACTTACTACCAAAAGCGCTGTAACATCCACCGACAATGTAAAACTCTGGCTTCCTATGACGAAAAAATCATCCGCGTCCCTTCACTTCGTTCGAGGGCATGTTTAACCGAGTGAGTGTCAATAGATTAATTGATGAAACCGCTGATCATGGCGAATACTAGCCAAATCAGAGTCATTTTTAGCTAACTCTCGGTATTGATCAGGATTCAGATTGAGAGTTTTTTGCAGATTTTCGATAGCTAGGTCAACATTACCCTGCAAAGCATAACAGCAAGCTTTGTTGTAAAAAGCATTAGCATTGTCGGATTTAAACTCTATGGTTTTGTCGAAACTAGCCAAGGCTTCTGGGTAGTCTCCCAATTGCAAAAGCGCATACCCTCGATTATACCAAGCCTCATATTTGTCGGGCTTAATTTTTAGGGCTTCGTCGTAACTCGCTACGGCATCTTGAAAGTATCTTAAATTCACAAGGGCATTGCCCCGATAATACCAAGAACTGGGTTGTCGATACTTAAGTTTCAGGGCTTCATTATAACTCGCCACGGCTTCTGGAAAACGGTCAAGGCGATACAGCGCCCCTCCTCGGTTATTCCAAGCTTCGTGGGCATCGGGTTTAATTTTTAGGGCTTCGTCATAGCTAGCGATGGCTTCTTTAAACTGTTTTAAGTGTACCCAAGCATGTCCTTGATTGTACCAAGCTTCGTATTTATCCGGCTTAATT
Source organism: Coleofasciculus sp. E1-EBD-02 (assembly GCF_040218245.1). Classification (NCBI taxonomy): domain Bacteria; kingdom Bacillati; phylum Cyanobacteriota; class Cyanophyceae; order Coleofasciculales; family Coleofasciculaceae; genus Coleofasciculus; species Coleofasciculus sp. E1-EBD-02. Next base: position 16,664 of record NZ_JAVJQN010000267.1, read on the forward strand.
TTTAGGGCGTCTTGATAGCTAGCGATAGCTTCGAGAAAGCGTTGTAAGCTAAACAAAACATTACCTCGGTTGTACCAACCTTGATGCAGGTTCGGTTTAAGATTTAGAGCATGATCATAGCTAACTTTTGCCGCTTCATATTGTTTTAAATTCACCAACGCATTGCCCCGATTATACCAAGCCGGATAAAAGTCTGGTTGCAAATTTACAGCCTTGTCATAGCTGGCGATCGCCTCTTCATGGCGTCCCGCCTTATCCAGCGCAATTCCCCGGTTATACCATAGTTGATATAAGTCGGGTTCACGTTCTAAAACTTGGTCAACAGTCGCGATCGCTTCTTCAAACTGTCCAGACTGGATCAGTATAATACCCAAGTTATACCACGCTTCGTGGGTTGTGACTTCCAAGGGGTGGTTGTAGCTAACGTTTGCGGCTTGAGGATTTTCTAGAAGGAGAGTACTCATCGATGTATTTTTTGCTATGAGAGACTTTTGACCTGGGTTTACAGGTTGTAGCGTTGAGGGGGAACGTTCTCACGATTCTCGATTGAGTGCAATACATTCGGAGTCAGTAAAGAATGTGGGGTTTAGGGTTTAGGGTCGGGCAATCAGAAGCGCGATCGTTCACGGCTTAGGGTTGTCTCCTCACTTGTTTAATCAACGCCTTTACTTGCTTATTCTTCCCTAACTCCCTTAAATCCGGATCAGTTAATAACTTGACAAGAAATAAATACTATGATAAAAATTAAAATTCGACATCTGAGTCAAATGGTGCATCCTACCGATACTTTTCAGGATTTAGATTAATGGCTTGTTTTAAGTGCTTCTTCACACCGTTAAATTAAAACCCGTTTAAACGGGTTTTAGCTTTAAGCCGGAACTTGAGTTCCCGGCTTACTTCTTCCCACCTCCAATAATCTTCTGAAATCGCTTATTTTTCCGCAACCGTTCCAAATCAGGGTCAGTTTTAGCCACGGGCAGATATTTCTGTGGATTCACCTTAATCGCCTGTTCAATATAATTCACCGCTAACGTCACCTTCCCCTGGGCGGCATAACAATACCCTTTGTTATAAACCGCATTCACATGATCCGGATTCACTTCTAAAGCCTTGTCAAAACTTGCCATCGCCTCCCGATAGCGTCCCATCTTGACTAAAGCATAGCCACGATTGTCCCACGCTTCATAATTTTCAGGCATACATTCTAACGCCCGATCATAGCTAGCGACAGCATCTTTTAAACGTCCCAATCGCCGCATAGTAAGTCCTCGATTATTCCAGCAATGAGTTTCGTTGGGGTCGAATTCTAACGCTTTCTCGTAGTAAAGTAATGCCTCTTTTTCACGACCCATTTCTGAAATGACGATCCCTTTATTAATCCAACTTCCAATATGATCCGGTTTGAGTTCCAGAGCTTTGTTAAAAGACGCGATCGCATCATCCCGTTTCTGGAGTTGCATCAACAAACAGCCTTGGTTGTACCAGATTTCTGGGTGATTGGGACTAATTTGCAAGGCTTTGTCGAAACTCTTGAGGGCGGCTTTGTGGCGTCCGACATTGGTTAAGACGTTACCGCGATTACTCCAGGCTTTATCATAATTAGGATTACAGGCGATCGCTTGATCGAAACTGGCGAGGGCTTCCTTGTTCCGTCCCAGAATCATTAGGGAGGTTCCGCGAGAGTTCCAGGCTTCGGGATGGGTGGGTTCTCGTTCAATCACTTGATCAAAACTCGCGATCGCGGGTTCATGTTTTCCCCAGTCTGACAGAACGATACCACGATTCAGCCAGATGCGGGCATCCTGGGGATTTAACACCCCCGCTTGGTCAAAACTCGCGATCGCCTCTTCATATCGTTGTAGATGTCCTAGGGCGAGTCCTAGCCCTGTCCAAGCCTCCCCATTTTCAGGGGTAAGCTTTACCGCATCCTGGAAAAGGGCGACGGCGGCGTCAAAGTCTCCCCCCTGCAAACAGCGCATTCCTTGTTGAATGATGAATTTAACCGCTTTGGGATCAGTCATAGAAGTAACCTGGGTGATAAGTAGGTGGACACAATAAAAGCTAACGGTGGAGATCGTCCTAAGCTAACCATTTCGCGGTATCGCGTAGGTTCTTAGTCGCCCCGACGCATCAGATAGGATACAGAACTGACGCAAGCCTCAATGGTCACAGTCGATTTCTCTCTATCTTTGCAAATCTTTACAAGTTTGTATTGTTTTATACCTATTCGTTAAGATAGATATACGTTTATAATAATTCTAAAAATCTGAGTCAGAGTAGTGATAATGCCCCAAAGGGGGTTAAGTCTCCTACGCCCTAGCCAATGCCGTTAGAAATTTAAAGGAATTGTTTATGGCAAATAACGCCATTAGCCCAAGAAAAGCTAATAGTAAAACGAATAGCCGTACCCAAAAAAAAAGCGAGGAAACACCCATGGCAAAAGAGAAGGAAACGCAATCAACCAAGCTAGCTATTCAAAAGCAGCAAGCTGGAAAAATTTCTCTGGTTGAACCTTCAATCCCTCTACCGGGAAATCGTCCCATAGCCACCAGTTCGCTAAAAGTGAGTGATCAAGGTTCAATAAGGGGGATACGTCCTGTTGATACCAGCGAGTTACAAATTGTTGGCACACTTTCATCCATGGGTGAGCGCCCGATCGCAGCGAGTAAGATGCAAATCCGAGATGTCATGGTTGTGTCAGGAAATCGTCCGATTTCTGTGAGTACCCTGAATCTTACTGACACAGAAATGATTATGGGGAATCGCCCCATCGCCTCCAATTTCATGGAAGAAGTTGATGAAATGATAGGTTATCTGGATTAATTTTTAGTAGAGACGTTGCATGCAACGTCTCTACAATTTTGTATAGAAGTCTCTAAAAGGGAGTCGTAAATCCAGAGAAGGTATAACCAATTCCTACTTTAGACATAAAGCGGGGATCAGACTAATCTACCTGTAGATTGACGATTCTAATAAAAAATACAGATATAGTGGACATTAACGGAAAAGAAATTGTCCCCAAAATTATTCATTCTTTAGTTTAGGGGCGAATTCATAATCATCATAATTCGGAGAATTTCAAAATATGAGTACTGAAGATAGAGCTAAAGCCACTGCCGAAAACCTAGAAGGTAAGGCACAGGAAGCCATGAGTAATGTCACCGGTGATCCTGAAGATAAAGCAGAAGGTAAGGCAAAGCAAAATAAAGCTGAAGCTCGTCACGCTGTTGAAGACGTGAAAGACAAAGCCAAAAAAGCCATTGACTAATTGCATTGTCAGGAATAGTAAGCAGGTTGATAGTTTTGTGCGATTGGGAACGCCAAAAAAGCCGTATCTGATTTGAGTCGGCTGATTAACTTCTACCTGCCTTACTAGAATCAGAAGGTCTAGGCAGTCTTGATCTAGACCTTCTGGTTATTTATTGAAAATCCACTAATAGTTTCATCAGGAGGTTGCTGTGAGTTTAGGTAAAAAAACTCGCCAGTTTTTCACGGCTTTGGCTTTAATTTTAGTCCTAGCGACCACATCGGCTTGCCAAGCAAACCAAACCAAAGCAAAAGCGCCAACGGCATTGAATCCCAGTGTAACCTATCAACAATTAGAACGAGGTAATACGGCATCCGGTCAAGAGTTTGGCAATTGGGTGGTGCAAACGGCAAAGGGATTAGTTAGTGACGCCTACGTGCGCGATAACGATAAGTTAGGGATTGTAATTACCCCTCAAGTTCGTCCGCCAGAGGTTAAGGATTTAGCCCGATCTTTAGTTCAAGGGTTCCACCAAAATTTTCCGAATCGAGATCTGAAAGTATTGGTATACGCCCCGGATAAAGAACTTATTGTAACAGCGAATTACAATAATCAGTCCAATCAAGTTACGTATCAATAAAAAAAAAGGAGATAATAAAGGATGGCAACAAGCGACCAGTATAAACGTCAGATCATGAAGGATTTAGCGGGTGGTAATACCGAATCTCTGGAACCTGTTCCAGAAACACCAGAACAAGAGTATCAAAACTTTGATGACTTTGCTCAACGTTCTTCGCGAGATGAACGACGCCAATTATTTGGCAAATCCCTGCATCCCGATCGCATACCTCCCAGTCAGATGGAACCTGAACTGCGACAGGCGATCGCTCACATTAAGCCCAAGGAACGGGATGATGTAGCGCGTGAGTTTTTCAAGCAACTCAAGAAACGCGGATTGAGCGATCGCGACTTGGAAAAGCAACTGGGACTTTCAACTCATCACGCCAGTCGGATGACGGAGGATGATGTGGCTAAACTTGCCACGTTTACCTATCATTCTCATCCGGATATCTTTCAGGAGGTTTTAGCCGATCAACCTGCCATTGTCAAATTCCTCAGCAATCCCTTAGTGGGGGCGGTTATGGGGGCAATTGCCTCAAAATGGTTTGGACATCGTCGCTAATCCCTTCAATAGTCTTAAGTGTCATTGCCACGAACCTGCATCAGCAGGTTTTTTTATTAGCCATTCAAGGGCTGATACCCAATCCGATGAAGTCATCCCCTTTCCAACTCCAAGGGTGTAGTTAACCCGGATTCTAAGAGAAGCGCTACAGTAAACAGTATCCTTCTATTTGATACTGGGCAACCCCAGGAGTAAACGATGAGTCAACTATGGCGAAAACTGTGGAATAAATTGAGTTTACTTGTTTATAAACGAATTATTCCGATTTTAACCATTCTATTTTGCGTTGGCGTTGTGGGAGCTTTATTAAGCATGTCCCATCTTTCCTTTGAACTGGTCGAATCACAGGCACTCCAAAATGCTAAAGTTTATGCACAACTGATGAAGAAAGCCCGAACCCTTTATAGCTCAGAAATCGTGAGTCGAGCCGAAATGGTGGATGGGATCAGCGTGACTCATAACTATTTGAATCAAGAGGGTGGGATTCCTCTACCTGCAACCTACTTACTAGAACTGAGTCGTGAAATTCGAGAAAAAAAAACTGACATGTCCGTTCGACTCTACAGCGATTATCCATTTCCTTGGCGACGTGACGAAGGGGGACCAAAAAATCAATTTGAATGGGACGCCATCAACTACTTAAAAACCAATCCTAAGCAATCTTTTTTCCGAGTTAAAATCCTTGATGGTGAGCCAACACTACTCTACGCCGAAGCTGATATAATGACCCCAAGCTGTGTCGCTTGTCACAATACATATCCTGGCACCCCTAAAACCGATTGGCAAGTGGGAGATGTACGTGGGGTATTAGAAATCACCCAATCTTTAGAGCAGTTTCAAACCCAAACTCGTACCGGATTACAGGAAACATTTTTGATGTTAGGGGGTTTATCGATTATTGGCATTTCTGGTTTGACCTTATCCATCCGCCGTTTACGCCAGCACTCCAGACAATTACAGCAACAGGTTAGAGAACAAACCCTTGATTTAGTCCAAGCAAATGAAGAGATTTCGCGGCTAAACGAGCAACTACAATTAGAAAATCTGCGGATGAGCGCCCAACTGGATATTGCTCGCCAGATGCAGCAAATGATTCTACCTAAACCAGAGGAACTCACCGCAATTGAGAATTTAGATATTGCTGGCTTTATGAAACCAGCCGATGAAGTTGGCGGGGACTACTATGATGTCCTAAACTATGATGGAATTGTCACCATTGGCATTGGTGATGTCACCGGACATGGGTTGGAAAGCGGTATGGTCATGATCATGGTACAAACCGCCATTAGAACGTTGAAAGAAATGCGAGAAACTAATCCGATAAAATTTCTGGATGTTCTCAATCGCACGATTTACCGTAATGTTGAGCGGATGAACTCAGACAAAAATTTGACGCTAGCTATTGCTAACTACGCAGGCGGACGACTGAGTGTGAGTGGACAGCATGAAGAAATGATCGTTGTTCGCTCCTCCGGTAAACTGGAACGGATTGATACGATAGATTTAGGATTTCCGATTGGTTTAGATGAAGAAATTTCTCAGTTTATTAATCAAATCTCTGTTCAGTTAAATTGGCAAGATGTCGCCGTGCTTTATACGGATGGCATTACGGAGTCGGAAGATATTAACGGCACGTTTTATGGACTAGAACGGCTGTGTCAGGTGATTCAATGGAATCGACATTTAAGCGCAACGGCTATTCAAGAGGCGGTAATTGCCGATGTCTTGCACTACATTGGTAATCAAAAAATATATGATGATATTACGTTGCTCGTGATGAAACAGAAATAGATTTAGGAGGAATTAGATATGGCGGGGTTTATGGAACCTGTTGACGAAGTGGAAGGAGACTATTATGATATTCTTCATTACGATGATGGATGTTGTGACTATGGGGTAGCGGGACATGGATTAGAAAGTGGTGTGGTCATGCTGATGGCACAAACGGCAATTAAGTAGGTAGGAACTAATAGTAGACATTGGGGACAGAATTTTGCTCTGCACAGATAAAATAATCGCCGCTGATAATTTTCCACAAAAACGGTATAAAAGTGAGCAATTTTGTGAGATCCTAGAGATAGGTTACTCTGGCTAAGGCTGCTGCCATTTAAGGATATGTGAGGTTTCAAGGAGATTAACTGATTAGCAAGTTATACAGATTATCTTTATTGATGAAACGAACCGATTACCTAGTTATCACTGCCTATTGTTTAGTCAAATATCATGCCGACTCTACCGCCAAAATTACTATAACCTTATTGGACGAGTTGTGAAAATAAATAATAATTTTTGATTGGACATAATGGCTATGCATAAGATATTTGGAGAATTTCAAGAAAATCTGTCTGATGAACAAGAGTTTTTAATTCTTGGCTTCTCACCGAGTTCCATTCCCATTCAGCAACGCTGGCGCAACAATGGTTTATCGGCTGATTTTGTCGCTGATTACTTGACTACCTTTTTCCCCGCTATTGATGAAGATCCAGACCCTGAGGGAAAGCGAGTTGAAATAAAAGGAGCGGTGAGTTATATCGCTAATGAATTACTGGAAAATGCGATGAAGTTTAATGACGATAATTCATCCTATCCGATTAAATTTGGATTACATATTTTAGATATAGCGACCGAAATTACTTTAGTTTTATTGGCAACTAATAGTGTTTCTAAACAATCCCTTAATAAGTTCCAATCCTTCATTCATGAATTACTCGCATCCGATCTGGATGAACTCTATATCCGTCAGTTAGAAAAAAGTGCTGAAGATGAAACCGGGGCAGCTTCTGGACTGGGGTTATTAACCATGAAAAATGATTATTTTGCCAAGTTAGGTTGGAAATTTGAAACGGTTCAAAAAGAACCCGAAGTGGTTACGGTGACAACGATGGTGCAACTTAAGGTATAGACTCAAAACCTTCAATAAGTATTATCGGCGATTTATAGTTTTAGGAGCTAAATTATTCATGGAAAACCAAAACGTTCAGGGTGAAAATTACCAAGTAATCGGTGATCCAGAAACAGCCACTGTATATTTTAAAGGGTCACTGCGACTGGGTGGAATGAAGGAGTACGAACCGATCATCAAAATCCTCGATGAGATGATTCAGCAAGACCCTTCCCTGATTACGTTAAACCTGCGAGAGCTAGAATTCCTCAATAGTTCAGGAATTAGCATGTTATCTAAATTTGTCTTGAATGTACGCAAAAAGAAGACGATCCAGATTGAAATTAAAGGCTCCGATAAAATTCCTTGGCAAGGAAAATCGTTAAAGAATTTACAGCGATTAATGCCAGGATTAAAGTTGGAGTTGGAATAATTATAGCCCCGATTTATAACAGGCGTTGGTGTTCTCGTAGGGGCGACCCGCCGCACACAATTAATACCACACAACCCTTAATTTGATCGGGTCGCCCTCCGCCTGGTATCGGGAATTATCTAACACCGGGTACAAATGTAGGGGCGACCCGCCGCACACAATTAATACCACTCAACCCTTAATTTAATCGGGTCGCCCTCCGCCTGGTATGGGGAATTATCTAACACCGCATTTAGAAAAGGGCGAGTCGAGACAAGTTAATTCTCACACCGCCTACTATGTGCCGCGACTCGCCCCTACAACCGCGATAATCGCCCCTACAACCGCGATAATCCCAATAATCCCAATAATCCCAATAATCCCAATAATCCCAATAATCCCGACAATCATGAAAAAGCTAAACCCGCCCTTCTTGGACACCATTTTAAGGCTTAAAATCGTTGACCCAAACCAAACTGGACTCGGCTATCTCCTTGGTCATTAAATCCTAAATCGGCGCGAATGATACCCACAGGGGAATTGACGCGCAATCCCGCACCGTAACCAAACCCACTTCCCGGTTTACCCCGCACCACACCCGGTTCTCCCGGTACGGTTTCACTCGAACCCAAATCCGATGCAAAGTCAGCAAAAACAACCGCGCCAACCGGATTGAAGATGGGAATCCGATACTCCGCCGACGCTAACACATAACTGCGCCCTGTTCCGACATCTCCTGTACCGTAGCCTCGCACCGAATTTTGACCGCCGAGGTTAAAGGCGTTGTAGGGGGGTAAATCACCAATCGTGGTTCCTCCCTGAACGTTAAATGCCAAGACTTCTTGACTATTGCCATTAAAGACATCAACGGGAACATACTGGGAGTAGTTTGCCTCCAGCCGATTCATCAAAATACTACCATTACCAATCGGTACAGACTGTTCCGTACTCAGACGCACCAGAGAACCTTGGGTGGGATTGACAGGATTGTCTCGTTTATCCCGCGTCACTCCAGCAGAAACGGTAACTAAATCATCAATTCCGTTATCACTGAAGGAGAGACGATTCCCGAATTCATCAACCGCATTAATGTCGCCCTCACTATCGCGGATACTGGTGCGGGTATAGTTGACGCCTACCGACGCATCCCATTCCTGATTCACGGGTTTGGATAAGCTGACACCACCGCCAAACTGTCCTTCACGGGGATCATCCCCATTCGCGAGATCAACATCATCATCGAATGTTTGGGATACAGTACGACGCCGAAACGTATTCACGTTATATCCGGGTTGTTCTGGATTACTAGCCCGATAGGGTCTACCATAGTTGCCATCAAACTGGAAATCACGACGGCTAAACTGTATATTCAATCCCAGTTTCTGGTTCACACCACCCAGATTAAAGTCGTTATAGCTGAGAGTGCCAAAAACACCACTGTCATTGCTATATCCTGCACCAGCATTGACGCCACGAGCTGATCGTTCAATCAGATTGTAAATAACATCGACGTTTCTCGCATCACCATTCAGGGAAATGTCTACCTGCTCAAATAATCCCAATTGGTAAAGCTGTTGCAAGTCTTGGCGGACAACCTCTACATTAAAGACTTGACCGGGTTGTAGGTTCAATTCGCGATCGATGAAATCCTCGCGAGTTCGTCCGTCTGTGGGTTCGCCTTCTTCGTCGAGGAAGCGGAAATTAATGTCACTGACGACGCCTTCGGCTACTTCAACCGTAATCACGCCATCGGATGTCGATCGCACGTCTAAAACCTGTGCCAAGATATAGCCATTGTCTTCATACCATTGTTCTAACTGTTGTATCCCTTGACGTAGGCTAGCAGGACTAACGGATTGACCCAATTGCGGATTAAAAATAGAATTAGCCACGTCTGGGGTGAGAACCTGGTTACCGGATAGTTCGAGCGATCGCGCGATAACGGGTTCAACTTGATAAACAACCTCCCAACCCGTGGAGTTAGCGGTTGGCGTGACACTGGCGTTAGCAAAGAACCCTGTATCTAAAATCCCTTGAATATCCTGATCCAATTGACTTTGACTGGTTTGACCCCCTGGACGAGTGCTAATCGTTTTTAAGACAAGCTGCTGCAATTCTTCCGACACACCAACGACTTGCACGTCTGTAGCGAGAACAACTAAATCGTTAGACCGTTGAGATTGATTTAGGGTGGGAACAGATTGGGCAAATTCTGGGGTTGGCGTCGCTTCTGGAGAGGCGACGGTTCTAGGGGAAGGCGTGGCTGAGGTGGCTTCTGTGGGTACAACATAGTTTCTGGTTTCCGATGGTGGGTTAGTTGTCGGGGAATCGGGAGTCGCCATCGCTGGCTGAGTTAAATCGCTACCCACCAGCACAGCCAAAGTGGAAAAGGCAACAGCTCTATATAGCATAAAATTAGCCTCAATCGTCCGTTCGTTAGTGAAAATTGTCTTACGTTTGGTTAACCTGACCGAGGCTAAACCTGTGGAGTTCCAACCGATGTGCCACCTTTCTATCTGACACAATCTGTGTAGGGGCGGGTTTCACTATTATCGTTTTTTACCTCACCCAGATATGAATAAACCCGCCCCGACTAAGTTGAGAGAGGTTGATCAAACATGAAAATCTAACCTCTAAAATTATCTGACCTAAAAGCGATGTATCATATCAAATTCAGGTCAAACGTTATCGCAAAAGTATGCAACAGGTTGATTGGTTGATTGTCCTGCTCTACCTGATTGGTTCAATGGGCTTAGGACTTTATCTCTCACGCAAAGCATCAGGGAGTTTGGTCGATTTTTTCGTATCCGGGCGATCGCTTCCTTGGTGGTTAGCGGGTACAAGTATGGCGGCGACGACGTTTTCTATTGATACACCGCTTTATATTGCCGGGGTTGTGGGTAATCGAGGCATTGCCGGAAACTGGGAATGGTGGAGTTTTGGCATCGCCCATCTGGTGATGATTTATATCTTTGCCCGATTGTGGCGACGTTCGGAAATTATCACCGACGCGGAATTGACTGAACTGCGTTATGGCGGACGAACAGCCGCAATTTTACGGGGAACCAAAGCCTTTTTATTTGCCGTACCGATTAACTGTATTGCCATTGGCTACGCTATGCTTGCCATGATTAAAGTGGTGGATGCCTTGGAACTTTGGCAGAGTTTGGGGATTGAACCGGGGGAAAATCTGAAAATTTTGAGTGTGGTTGGTGTTAGTGTTTTGGTTTTAATTTATTCAGGTTTTGCGGGGCTTTGGGGTGTAGTCACTACCGATTTTTTCCAGTTCTTCTTAGCACTATTTGGGGCAATTGTTGTCGCGATAACAGCAGTCAATCATGTTGGTGGAATTCATGTCCTTGTGCCAGAAGTACAGCGGCTCACTGAACAAGATATATTATCCTTTTTTCCGATAACTGATAATTTTCGCTGGAGTGAAACGGCGGGAATTACTGCCAGTACCTTTTTTGCCTATATCTTTCTCCAGTGGTGGACGTTTCGTCGGAGTGATGGTGGTGGGGAATTCGTGCAGCGTCTAGCGGCGTCTAAGGATGAAGCGGAAGCCGAGAAAGCCGCTTGGTTATTTAATATTCTTCATTATGTGATCAGAACGTGGCCCTGGATACTCGTGGCGCTGGTGGCGATTGTCGTCTATCCCGATTTATCCGACCGAGAATTGGGGTATCCGAAACTGATGTTAGATTTCCTACCCCCGGTGATGTTGGGGTTAGTGGTTACGTCTCTACTGGCTGCGTTTATGAGTACGGTATCCACCTCGATTAACTGGGGCGCATCTTATTTAACCAATGACCTATATCAGCGCTTTATCAGACCGAATGCTCAACAGTCAGAGTTGGTATTAGCGGGGCGAATTGCTTCAGTTGTGGTGACGGCATTAGGGGCGATAGCGGCGTTCTTTTCTCAGGATGTGGCAACCGTATTTCGGTTAGTGATTGCCATTGGCACCGGTCCTGGCTTAGTCTTAATCCTACGCTGGTTTTGGTGGCGAATTAACGCCATAGCTGAACTGACGGCAATGGTGGGTGGGTTTATTGTTGGGTTAACCACCAGTATCGTCCCGATTATTCAGATTGAGGAGTTTGGTTTGCGTCTATTGGTGACGACAGTTATTACCAGTGTGTTATGGATTACAGCCATGTTAGTGACACCGCCAGAATCTGAGGCGACGCTAGATGAATTTTATCGTCGGGTGCGTCCAGCCGGTCCCGGTTGGCAACGTCAACAGGAAAGCACGGGATTACTACCGATTCAAAACCTGGGACAGGATATTAAACGGGTATTTGCCGCCATTTTATTGTTGTTTGGTACTATGTTTGCGATCGGAGGGTTTCTGCTGCTACAACCCCTGACGGGTTGGGTGTCCCTGATTATTGCTGTGGGTGGGGCAATGTTGCTGCGTCAGCTTAATCGGAAAAAAGCTGTACCGATGCCTAGACCGGGATTAGATGATGGGGATTATGATTCCAAGTAGTTATAAGATAGATAACAATGGCGTTACCAATCTTTATCCAATTGGATACCTATGTCTATTTTCCGTCAGTATATTGCCCCTTTTTTGATCGTCTTAGTCTTTGTCGTCGCGTTACTTGCCGTTAGCGCTCGCATCTTTTTGCCCAATGATATGGCAGCGCCTGCACCTATTGAAGATGCAAATTCAGTAAGTATGAGGGGATTGGGGACGTTTTAAGTAGGGCTTGCTGCACAACCCAGAAACCCTGAGCCATCAATACTTTGAGGCGTATGGACAGTGGATAAAGTGCAAGGAAATGGGGTAGCATCCTTCATAAGTATGACATCACCTTGCTCAGGGAAAATGTACCCTTGCTCCCCCAGCTTCCCCAGCTTCCCCAGCTTCCCCAGCTTCCCCTGCTCCCCCAGCTTCCCCTGCTCTTTACCCCCCCACACCACTTATTCAGCAGCCCCTAACTCCCCCAGCTTCCCCTGCTCGCCATCGTTTCACCTGAAAAAGGGCGGGTTTAGTTCAGTTGAGGTTGTCTGCGAAACGTTATCGGTAAAACCCGCCCCTACAACCACACCCCTGCTCCCTTATTGCGATCAGATGCGTAAATTTTTAATCCCGGGCTATCAGCTACGAGTTGGCTCTCGACTGGAAAAGGCAACCTTGTTGAAGTTTCTCCAACTGAGTTATCAAGAGCTTTTCCCGCAACAGCAGGATTTTTCTCATTTAGAAGAGACAATACGGCGGTATTTTTGTCAAGACACACCGTTATGGTGGGTAGACTTAGCCAATCCTGAAGGTGACGCCGCACCATCAAATCAACCTGTCGCTGGTTTATGGCTGGGAAATGCCGTTGATCAGGTAAGCGGCGATCGCCATGCCCATGTTTTTTTACTCTACGTGATGCCAGAGCATCGGCGTCAGGGTATTGGTTCGGCACTGATGTATCATGCTGAAAACTGGGCTAGAGTTCGGGGCGATCGCCAAATTGGGTTGCAAGTGTTTGAGTCAAATCCATCGGCTGTGCGCCTTTATGATAAGTTAGGGTTCCAAACCCAGTCCCTTTGGATGGTGAAACCGCTGTCTGGATAAGAGTTCTGAGTGTTGACGCTTCACTTTTTCCCAGGGCATACTTTTGAGTGCGAGAATGTTCAGATGGATAAGTTGACAAAGGAAAAATAACAAATAACAAAGGACATAGGACAAATAACCGCTGAATAAGATATTTTTTTAAATATGTATGATAATAACGAGCTAAGATTAATCGAGGCGGCAGGTGAGCTAGACAGCCCTCTGGATGAAATCGAGCCAATTGATGACCACTCAGAAGAGACTCAACCCGATCCAGAAGCGATGCTGGCTCTGCTAACCGCCCCAGAAACGCCCCAACGGATGCTGGCGGCGCGGGCTTTTTGTGAACTTCAAGATGAACGGGCAATTCCCCATCTGATTAATTTATTAAACGATGTCTGTCCGTTGGTACGGGTTAGTGCAGCTTATGCATTAGGACGCAATCCTGATCCAACAGCCGTAGATCCTTTAATAGAGCAACTGAACCGGGATTGGAATGGGTATGTGCGTAAAGGGGTCGTTTGGGCATTAGGCAATTGCCGCGATCGCAAAGCATTGCCCAGCTTGATTGATGCCTTATGTACAGATATCTCTGCCGTGCGTTTGTGGGCAGCAAGTTCCCTGGCACAGATGGCAAAGCTAGACTATGAGGATATCGTCGCCTGTGTTCCCCCATTAATTACTGCCTTAAAGCAAGACCCCATGGCAGCAGTACGCAGTAACTGTGCTTGGTCATTAGGACAGCTTTGTCGAGAACTACCCTCTAATGCTATCTATGCAGGTGCAGTTGACGGTTTAATTGAAGCCTTTGCCGAAGATGAAGATATGGGCGTGCAGGAAGATGCAAAAGCGGCTCTGTTGAGAGTGGGCGATCCCCGTGCCTTGCAGATGATTGAGGAAATTGAGCTAGACGGATTGTTTTAAGGGATTGGTCATTTGTCATTTGTCATTTGTCATTTGTCATTTGTCATTTGTCATTCGTCATTCGTCATACTCGCTTCCCTTCAGAAGCAAGCTACGTCTTATTTTCTTTGTTGAAGGTGACTTGCACTCTAATCGGGGCGGGTTTAGTGATATCAGGGTGACAACCTTCCCGTTAATGGTAAAATCCGCCCCTACACGCTCTCCCTCTGCTCCCTCTGCTCCCTCTGCTCCCTCTGCTCCCTCTGCTCCCTCTGCTCCCTCTGCTCCCCCTGCTCCCCCTGCTTCCCCTGCTTCCCCATCTCCCTCAGCTCCCTCTGCTCCCCCAGCTCCCCCTGCTCCCTCTGCTCCCTCTGCTCCCTCTGCTCCCTCTGCTCCCTCTGCTCCCTCTGCTCCCCCAGCTCCCCCTGCTCCCTCTGCTCCCCAGCTCCCTCTGCTCCCCCATCTCCCTCAGCTCCCTCTGCTCCCCCTGCCCCCCATCTCCCTCAGCTCTCTATTCCCTATTGCCTATCAACAGCTTCTCTCTACAGACTGATGAACTTTTTGTGTTCTCTTACCAAAATAGAAAGGTGAATAAAAACGCAACAATAATCCGAGTCCTGCATTCTGACAGGTTGATCGGTTTTGAAGTATAGGGAGAAAAAATATGGCTGTAGCACAATCACAATTAAGACATGCAATTGGCGTCTTTCCTAGTCGTCAACAGGCAGAAAATGCGCTCATGGAACTCAGAGATAGAGGATTTGATCTGGATCGAGTTTCCGTGATTGCTAAAGACGCCAGCCTCAATGAGAAAATTGGCGGTACGGATCTCCATAAAAGCGGTGGCAACCAAGCAGGAGAAGGCGCAAAAGCGGGTGCGGCTGCTGGCGGTACTGTAGGCGGTTTCCTAGGTTTAATTGGTGGTCTAGGCGTATTAGCAATTCCTGGAGTCGGTGTAGCTACAGAATTAGGAGTTGTTTTAGCGAATACCCTCTTAGGAGGCGTTATTGGTGGCGCTGGTGGTGGTTTAGTTGGTGCTTTGATTGGTTGGGGAATCCCCGAAGATGCTGCTAAACATTATGATGAGCGAGTTTCCGTCGGCGATTATGTGGTTATTGTAGAGGGTACAGAAACCGAGATCCTGAATATGCAACCCATTTTCCAAAATCGAGGCATTCAGGATTGGGCTATCTATAATGCACCTGGCGTCAACACCAATCCTCAAATGGGCAGCAGGGTGTAGGTATAAGGATGGGCAATGTTCATCCGATAAGATTGAAGAAACGGTGGGGATAAGTCCTCACCGTTCGTTTTTTGGCTTGATATCCTCCCCAACCTATCTCCTCTTATGAGCTTTTGTGTTCCTTACCGATTTGCCCCACACCCCACACCCCACACCCCATACCCCATACCCCATACCCCACACCCCACACCCCATACCCCATACCCCATACCCCATACCCCACACCCTGCCTACCTTTGACGCGAGCTTGTCACCCCTTCAGACTGATGAGACTTCCGGGTTTATAGTTCTAGGCAACCTATTCACCAAACCCTTATTATGGAAGCATTTCAGTTAAGTGTGTTTCTTCTATCTATAACGGATGTGTAAAGCGGAACTTGTCTAACGATTTTATGTCTCCACAGACGAATGAAGACTATCTTGCCTTACTCAGGCAAGGGGTGGAGGTATGGAATGCGTGGAAAGCGCACCACCCGGATATCCGACCCAATCTCAGCTTTGCTACGGGTAAGGGCGTTACCATCCAAGGGGCGAAACTCAGTGGCGTTGATTTGAGTCGGGCAAATCTAAGTCAGGCAGATTTGAGTAAAGCGGATCTGATTGGCGCAAACCTGAGTGAAGCATATTTGAGTGAGGCATATTTGAGTGAGGCGGATTTGATCGGTGCAAACCTCACGGCAGCTGATCTGAGAAATGCTGACTTAATTAGTGCCAATCTCATTGGTGCGAACCTGAATAACATCTATCTTAGTGGTGCTGATTTGACTAAAGCCAACCTCAGTGGTGCTGATTTAGTGGGGGCAAAACTGATTGGCGCTAAACTGAGTGGCACCAATCTGAGTGGGGCGAATCTGAGTGGGGCGAATCTGAGTGGTGCCCACCTTGTCGGTGCAAACCTGAGGGGGACGAATCTCAAGGGTGCTAATTGTAGTCAAGCCAATCTGCGGGGCGTCAACTTACAACGCTGCAAAGCCTTCAACACCGATTTTCACCAAGCTATATTCACCGCCGCCTGTCTGGAAGACTGGCACATCAATAGCGGGACAAATTTAGCCGAGGTGATTTGTGAGTATGTTTACTTACAAACAAATCAACACGAACGCTGTCCCCATCAGGGAACATTTGCCCCGGGAGAATTCACCAGGGTTTTTCAAGTTCCCTTAGAAACGGTCAATTTAACGTTCCGCAATGGTATTGATTGGCAAGCCTTCTTTGCCGCTTTCCAAGCCTGTCAAGCCCAGGATGGGAGTAACATCCTCACGATTCAATCCTTAGAAAATCGCCCTGATGGGATATTAACCATCCGGATTGCCATTCCTATTGATGCCAATCGGTTGGAGGTTGAGCATTTCCTTAATCGCGAGTACGATGCCCAACTTGAGGTGATTGATAAAGACTATCGTTATCAGTTACAGGTGAAATATGAGCAAGTGGCTACCTATCGTCAGCAGAGTGCCAACTTAACCGAGATTCTGCAACGGTTGGCGGAGAAAACCGTGAATCCTGCTCAAACGATTAATGTAGAGGCAAGACGGTTAGTTGAACCCCTCACGCCTTACCCCTCTAATCAGGGTGAGTCTGTGGAAAATTGCCCCTCTGGAAATTCTGCGATCGCACCCGCTTATACTCTAGAACAAAAGCAACGACTGACCGATACCGCGACCAAAATTCAAAAGTTACTCCAACAGCTCGATCAAACCTATCCTACGAATACGCCTCTGGAAAAACAACGGGTGGTTATCGAGGTGCTAGAGAGGATTGAGCAGAATCCGATGCTGAAAGCTTCAGTCGTTGAAGGCTTAAAAGGCGTGCAGACTGAGGTATTAAAAGAATTGATTGATCATCCTTTAGTCAATGTACTGCTGGCAGCGTTAGAAGAGTATCAGAAAATACATTAACGATTCTTAATAAAAAATGAGCGTTGCACCCAATAAATATAAATTTTTATTACTAAAAGTCTAGCATCATGAGCAATCCATCCTAAACTTTATACAAGCTTGACAATAAAGCCAAATAGTAGGAGGAATAGTTAAAGATTCAATAAAAATATTGATGACAGGCTATCGCTGAACAGGTTTGCCCTTAGAATTAAATTATAGCCAGATAAAAACCGACCTGTTTAGACTCAGAATTTGCTGTTGGTCACTTAGAGGTCAGCTCTCTAAAAAATATAGTCAAGTTTAGTATAAACAACGACATATTTTTTTCCGCATTCCGCTAGTTGAGGAGTGTCCCCTATTCACCAACACTATTCTTGAGTTTTAGTCCTGTAACATTCAAGTTAATCTAGTGCAACAACAAAAGGAGAGCATCTCCATGAATACTCAAAAAATTTCCACTTTTTTCCGCCATACTGGTACAATTGCCTCACTCGTCACTGCGGCTACAGTAGCTACAGGGTTTATGGCTCCATCTGCTTCAGCCCTTTCGTTGGTTCCGCAGGAGGAAGGCGAGGTTGATGTTGGTTTAGGTGCTTGTTTATCACCGTCCTCAGAAACTGGCGATCCTTGTAAATACTTAGAGCTTTCTTCCTTGATAGGGAGTATCGAAAGTCTAGTTGATGATTCTACTGGGACGAAGAGCCGCCTATTTGTTGACAAATCTGGCACTCTGAATACTTATGGTGCCGTACAGTTTGCACCATTTGATACTGGTACTCCACAAGGTGAGTTTTGGTTCCGTCCAGCTGCGATGATGGCAGATGGTGTCACACCACTACTGGAAAGTGGACAATTAGAAGTCGGTACATTTAAGGTCAACTTTGCCGAAACGCTAGACAGCTTAACAGTTCGCTGGTTTGATACCGAATACGACGGCGATACCAGCTTCGTTGTTGATGGTGTCTTTGGCAGTGTTTCAGGTGTTGTTCCTGCAGGTCCAGATCAGAATATTTATGAGCAGACATTCACAAATGTGAGTATGCTCACCCTTGACTTAGGCGAAAAAGGCGGATTTCTGGGGACTGGTGATGGAGTTGACTTCCAGCTAGAGACAACGGCAGACATCCCTGAACCGGCAACTACTCTGGGTTTAGGTGCTTTAGCGTTGATGGGTGCTTTAGGTTTACGCAAGCGCAATAAGAATTTGTCGTAGTCTCTGAAAACTAGGACAAGAGTTCTTAGCAAAAATCTACTCTAGGGAAAAGTACTTTTCCTTAGAGTATCGTTTTTTCGTTTTCCTAGTTTATCTGTCAGTTAGGGCTGGGGCAGTTAAAGCCGTGTTCTATTAGCTTGGCGATCGCACCCCTCCCTACCCAAAAATCCGCAAACAGTGGCTCATATCGACTTTTACAGGGACTGGCATTTATGATCAATGCAGGATCACAAGCTGGTTTAAACAATGCCGCGATCGCTCCAAGTTCACTCTCACTCTGTTTCCCGCGTTAAATCGTCCCTCTTGCGGAATGGCTTTCCTAGTCAGAAGCTTTTGGCTGAAGCCTTGAGTATCTCCCAATCCACCGTGAGCAACTTTCTCAACGGCAAACCCGTGGATTATATCAATTTTGTGGAACTGTGCGCCGCATTAGGGCAGGAATGGCGAGATATTGCTGATTTAGAGACTCCATCTGCTGCTTCGGAGGTACGGGAAATCAGAGCAAAAGTGCTGATGAGTGGATACCCGCCCCATTTTAATCTGACGAAAACAATACAACAGGCAATTTGTCAAGCGGGTCATGACGTTTTTTTGGCGCAGCAAAATACTGCCCTGGATAACTACTTAAAGCTATCCGATTACTTGCTGCTGCTGTTATCCCAAACCACCGCCGTTAGCGAAATGGTACTGGAACAAGTTCGGCTGGCTAAGACGTTACACCACATCACGCCCCAAAAACCCGCAATTTTGCCCATTTTAGTGGACGTTTGTCAGAATGGAAATGGTATCAGTACCCCCTTACCTTTTGATTTACTCGGCTATCTCCAAGGCACTCAACCCTGGCACTGGCGTTGTCATGATGATCCGACGATTCTCGCCTCAGAAGTTCTCCAGGTTCTCAGCCAAGGGCGCACCGCTTTGCCAACGGATCATCAATTGGCAATTTCTTGGAGTAAACTGACTCCCCAAACACAGAAAAATACATCGCTTCATGCGCCCCTCCCTGTCGCTGCACCAGAATTACCCGAAGGACAAGTCGATCTTGACTCTACCTTTTACATTAATCGCCCGCCCATTGAATCAGTTTGTTATGAAACCATAACTCGACCGGGGGCATTAATCCGAATTAAAGCGCCGCGACAAATGGGAAAAACCTCTTTGATGGCGCGAATTCTGCGTCATGCTGAACAGCAGGGATCTCAAACTGTGGCATTAAGTTTACAACTGGCAAATCAGCGGATATTGGCAAATTCTAATACATTCTTAGAATGGTTTTGTGCCAGTGTGAGTTTAGCCTTGGGGCGACTCGATCCCGATCAACTGGCAAAATATGCCCAGTTAGCGGATATGATTGGCAGCAATCAAAGCTGTAAAGCCTATTTTGAACAGTATTTACTTCCCCATATTTCCACCTCATTGACATTAGGATTAGATGAGGTTGATCGCCTCTTTGCCTCTCCGGAAATTGCCGATGACTTTTTCGGGTTATTACGGGCATTGCATGAGGAGGCGAAACGGCGCGAGATTTGGCAGAAATTCCGGTTAGTAGTAGTGCATTCCACGGAAGTATATGTTCCCTTGGATATGAATAAATCGCCCTTTAATGTGGGATTACCGATTGAATTGCCAGAGTTTAATCAGGAACAGGTGATGGAATTAGCCAGACGCCATGGATTAGAATGGTCGGTTGAAACCGTGGACTCTCTCGTTACCTTAGTTGGTGGACATCCTTATTTGGTGAGACTGGCACTCTATCATATTGCCCGTCAGGATATGACATTAGAGGACATCCAGCAAACCGCGCCCACGGAAGCCGGAATTTATAGTGATCATTTGCGCCGCCATTTGTGGAATCTGCAAACCTATCCAGAATTATTGGACGCGATGAAAGCCATAGTGATGGCATCGACGCCAGTCCGTTTACCCTCGCAACAGGCGTTCAAATTAAACAGTATGGGACTGGTAAAACTCTTTGGTAATGATTGCACACCTCGGTGTCAATTGTATCAGCAATATTTTCGCGATCGCTTGGCTTAAGCCTGGGAAAGAGGTGATAATATGTTCCGTTTTCAGTTGATAGCCGTGAAGCGTTTCTGATGAGTAAAGCGCCAAAACCTGCCCCCATCCTAGTTTGTAGTGAGGACTTTAGTCCTCTAGTCAGAGGCGCTAAAGCGCCGACTACGAACCGCCAGATATTTTGATTTTGGCTAAAGTGAGAATAGGTCTAAAATTCACCATTCAAGCACTTGACTTATAATCATACTTATGATGCAGTACAGACGATTTGGACGCACTGAACTACAAATGCCAATATTCTCCTGCGGCGGGATGCGCTATCAATTTAAGTGGAAAGATATGCCCGCCTGGTTAATTCCTAAAGATAATCAACGTAACTTAGAGGCAACCATTCGTCGCTCGATTGAAGTCGGCATTAATCATATTGAAACAGCGCGGGGTTATGGTACATCAGAAATGCAATTAGGCAAAATTTTGCCCAAATTCCCCCGTGATCAATTAATTGTCCAGACAAAAGTTAGTCCTAAACCAGATCCCAAAGAATTTCGGCGTCAGTTTGAGCAGTCGTTGAAATTCCTGAAACTAGACTATGTTGATTTGCTGGGAGTTCATGGCATAAACACGCCGCAATTACTCCAGGATAGCATTCGTCCTGGAGGCTGTATGGATGTAGCGCGTCAGTTACAAGCCCAAGGAAAAGTGCGGTTTATTGGCTTTTCTACCCACGGTGCTACGGATTTAATTATTAAAACTATTGAGACGGATCAGTTTGATTATGTAAATCTGCACTGGTACTATATCAATCAATTTAATTGGGCGGCAATTGAAGCCGCTACTCGTCACGATATGGGCGTTTTTATTATTAGTCCGTCGGATAAAGGGGGAATGCTGTATAAACCGCCACAGCGATTAGTTGAACTGTGTAAACCCTTGAGTCCAATGGTATTTAATGATTTATTTTGCCTGTCTCATCCTCAGGTGCATACCTTGAGTTTAGGTGCATCTCGCCCTAGTGATTTTGATGAACACCTGAAGGCGGTTGAGTTATTGGATCAGGTTGATGAAATATTACCCCCAATTGTGGCACGATTAGAAGCCGCCGCGATCGCACGACTCGGAGAAGACTGGTTCAAAACCTGGCACATCGGTTTACCCAGCCACGAGGAAACCCCCGGCGGTGTGAATATCCCGGTGATTTTGTGGTTGAGAAATTTAGCGATCGCCTATGATATGGTTGAATATGCTAAAATGCGTTACAACCTTTTAACCAATGCGGGACACTGGTTTCCGGGTGCTAAAGCTAATCAAATTAGAAAAATCAACCTTCAGACATGTTTACACCGGAGTCCCCATGCTGATACAATTCCTATTTTACTGGAAGATGCGGATCAGCGCTTAGGGGGTACAACCGTTAAACGCTTATCCCAACAATAAACCGATAGCGATTCCACTTGAGTCGTAAATTTTTTGGTGAGTCAAAAAAACCTTAACTGGGAACAGAAGATTCCATAACTCATTGAGAATTGCTACATCAGTTTGTTTCGCCCCTCATTCACGCTTAACTGTTATCCCTATAACCTGTTCTCAAACCACCTTTCTGGTAGCATTTAGGTAAAGAGCAGCAGGTGGCAAATTGGAGGTGAAAAATGTGCAACAAAATATCTGTCAAGAATCAACCAGTCGTCAAGCCTTACAAACTGCCCTGATAGAAGATCGGTTTTGCTTATATTTTCAACCGATTTTCCCTCTCCTTCAGGGAGACGAGGGTCATGTTCACAAGGAAATTTTAATCCGAATGGTGGGACAAGATGGTAGAATTATCCCACCCAATTACTTTCTTCCCTGTGCCGAAGAATCAGGATTAATGCCATCCATTGATCGTTGGGTGTTGGAATCCTTTTTTAATGGTATTTACCACCCGAGTAAATGCATGGGTTGTTGGGCAAGGGATTATTATTGTGGGTGTATTATTGCGTTTAACCTGTCTGGTTCCAGTGTCAATGATGACAGTTTTCTCGACTTCCTGGAAAACGCCGTGATTAATCATCCGGTTCCTCCCAGTAGTTTAGTCTTCGAGATTACTGAAACGGTAGCCTTAATTAATATAGACAGAACCCGGCAATTTATCCAGCGTTTACAAAACCTGGGTTGTCAGTTTGCTTTGGATGATTTTGGTACAGGCATGTCCAGTTTAGCCTATCTTAAAGAATTACCATTAGATTTTGTCAAAATTGATGGCATGTTTGTGCGAGATCTCGTGCAGAATCCTATCTCTGAAGCGATTGTCTCGGCGATTGTACAAATGGCTAAGGCGAAGCAAATTAAGACGATTGCCGAATACGTGGAAAATGTGGCAATTTTGGAACGATTGCAGGCGTTAGGTGTGGATTATGCCCAAGGGTTTTACTTAGGCAAACCTACCCCAATTCTTAAGCGAACACCAATTTTTTAGAGCTGAATAAAGCACAAGAGAACTGGTATAATGACTTCTAGAATTAGTCTGGGGATGTGATTTTAAGCAATATCAAGCGGCTTGTATGAGACAGGGGTGGTGAGCAGCAAGTTGACGAGTGCCAGTGGGTTCCGGTATCCAGATGTCCAAAAAATCTTTGCACCAGTTTTCCATCGCGTGCTCATAAAGCGCGTACATTTGCATCTGTTCCTGCGGAGACTGAGCGCCATTCAGGTTCAGCCAACCTTGACCAATTTCAGTAATCCAGTGACGAATGATCTCTAAAGTGGCTTCCGGATGAAACTGCAATCCATAGGCATTTTTGCCATAGCGAAAAGCTTGATTGGGAAAGGTGTTACCTTGTGCCAGCAAAACCGCATCCTTTGGAACCTCAAATCCCTCGCAATGCCAATGATAGACATGTAACGGATTCCTCAAATAAGTTTGTCCAATTTCTGTTGGTTTGATCGGAAAAAAACCGATTTCTGCTCTCTTTTCAGGATGGAGAGCTACGGTTGCACCAAGAACGCGAGCTAATAACTGAGCACCGAGGCAAATTCCCAGAAATGGTTTTTGGGAATCGAGGGCTTTGGGAATCCATTCCAGTTCTGTACGAATAAATGGTAGAGTGTTACTATCGTTAGCGCTCATCACACCACCGAGGATGATTACGGCTTCATGACTGTCTAGGGTTGCGGGTAGGTTTTCTTGAAAACGTGGGCAGCGAATATCAAGTCTATAGCCTTTCTGCCTGAGCATGGGTTCAATACGCCCAAGTTTGGCATGTTTTGAATGAGTGATAACTAGAACGTTTTTCTGGGTTGGGTTCGAGGAAGCTAACAGCATTTGACTGATGATGAGTGTAGGTATTATACGGAGAATCGAAAGGATTAACTTAGGCGCGGTAATTGTGAAATCATCCTCTGACATTTGACTCCAAAACTATTCGGATTACTGGTTGCCAGACTGATGCTATCGGTTACGTTACAATTATTCCTATTCCCAGAGTTTAATCATCACGATTCTCTAATGAATTTGGACTAATAGTCAGGATTAGAAAAGGCAAAGCTTTGATGAGTAAATACAGTTGTATTTAATGAATACAACAATTAATTTGAGCTTTATTACTAAATAGCTTAGAATATCTCTGGCAGACTTGACAAGATATTGCGTTAAACTTTACTAAGTTTAAACAGTTGACCGGAAAAGTATGAAGGATTTATCAAGCTATTGTTTAAAATATGTAACTTCTTAATGAGTGATTACTATGCAAAATTTTATGAAATATTTCAAAAGCATTTATGTCAGCTTTTTACCTGAGGTACACAGACAGATACCCGACTTCTTCAAGAAGTCGAGTCGGGGATCTTGCTTAGAGACTGTACCTCATCAACCACCAAATCTGCTGTAAATACCGAACAGCTTACTCAACCCGAATCTCTAAAATATTATCGTCTATTATTAACTTTCGTTGTGAAGTTGGCGCAGTAACTTATAACGATTGGATAACATCGTTTCTACAGGGGGCGGTAAAAACGTAAAGTGAATATAAAACGAATGATCATCACTGAGTTTATCTAACACTTTGGCATAGATATCCTCACTCACTGAGATTAATTTATCACCCATAAGTAAATTAATCTTTATATTCGTCAAAGGTTTAATAAATTGTTCTGATTTAATCTCGCCACCTTTGGCAGAAAGTTTGACTAAAGTTCCTCGAAAAAATATATCGCTGACATGCTTGCCTTCCAAAAACGTGTAGTGTAAAGGAATCGAATCGACCAAGGGCAGAAATTGCTCATCAGGTTTAGCTAAAAACAAGTAGTAAGGTTTGCCAATTCCCCCCACTTCATAAATGGGAATAGGTTCGGGTAATCCTTTAGGTTGAACCCGTATCTTGCTATCAATTCTCACCCAAGTTCCCGCAGCATTTAGAGTAGACTGAGAGATAAAAATTTGACTGTCTGTCGTATAGGATTCGATGCGATAGGCTAAATTAACTTGACTCCCCACTACTCCATATTTTGTCCGTTTCGATGACCCAATATTTCCGACTACAACGTCCCCCGTATTAATCCCAATGCCCATGGTCAACGGAGGTAAACCCAGATGTTTCATTCGTTCATTAACCGATGTCATCGCCAACTGCATCGCCACCGCACAAGCGATCGCGCGTTGGGCGTCATCGTCACGAAGCGTCGGCGCACCAAACAAAACCAAAATTCCATCCCCAAGAAATTCATCAATTGTTCCTTGGTATTGAGTAATCACATCCGTCATCGTGCCAAAATAAAAGTTGAGAATATTCACCACTTCTTCTGGCGTTAAACGTTCAGTCAGGGCAGTAAACCCTCTTAAATCTGACGTTAAGATAGTAATCGTGCGCCGTTCCCCACCTAATTTAGCCCCTTCAGGATTTTCTAAGACATTCGCAACAACTTCATTGGTGAGATAACGTCCAAAGGTTTCGCGGATTTTACCCCCTTGATGGGCAAGATAACTGGTAATCGCCACCACTGAACCCGATAAAGCCAAAAGAGGCGGAACCACAGGAATCCACCACCCGATTAAAAACGCCCCATAAGTACTACCCAACAGGACACTTCCTGCCAGGATCAGTCTCAAAAATCGTTGTACAGAGACCCGTCGTTTTTTCCCCTGATAGCGTCCCTGCCAGGTGACAATAGCACCTACAGTAGACCAGAACAAAATCCACAGGCTTTCTTGCCGTTGAGACCAAGTTTGAATCAGGGGGCGTCCTTCTAAAGCTGCACTCAGGATTTGACTGGTAATATTAGCATGTAATTCTACCCCAGACATACGTTCGGGCAAAGCAAACCAACTGCTACTGTAGGGTGTAAAAATCCAGTCTTGGAAACTCTCCCCGACAAAGCCGATCAGAATAATGCGATCGCGTCCCCAATCGGGAGGGATACGATCCTCTAGAAGATCATTCAATGAGATCGTTTCAAAGTGTTTCTTGCTTCCTCGATAATTTAATAAGATTTGGTAGCCACCAGCATCCGTGCGGACATAACCCCCATCATTTTTTTTGAAGCGAGAAAACGTGCTTTTTCCCAACTGCCAGGTATTGGGTTCGCCAGGTATTGGTTTGGGGCTAATTCCTTGAGCATCAAGATAGAGAAGTGCTAGATAAAATCCGAAGCTGGGAATAACATCTCCATTGGCATCTTCAACTTGTAAGAGTGCCCGTCGGACTTTAGTATCGGCATCAAAGATGACATCATTAGCGCCCACTTGTCCTTTGGCTTTCAAGTCTGGGGGGGCGGCGACAGCATCCTGGCGCTTATCGCCAACCACTTTCTCAATCCCCACCAGATTGGGGGTTGTTTCAAAGACTTGGACTAATTCCTGATGACCCGGTTGTACGGGTAAATCCCGATAAACATCCAGACCAATGGCTTTAGGGTTATGGGTTTTGAGTTTAGCAATAGCTTGGGCATAAATCTGATCGGGAAGAATCGATCGAGAAAGTTGCCCAATTTTTTTCACATCCGCCTCATCAATCCCCACGATCCCAATTCGCTGATCCAAGGGTTCAGAGGGACGCCAACGCATATATTGGTCATAAGCTGTCCATTCCCAAGTTTGCAGCATCCCAGTCCACCGCAGGAGAATGATCAAACCCGTAATCGTTGGGGTCACTATCCAAACGCCGCGCCATTGCCAAAGCCACCGCTTACAGGATTTGTACATTTGACCCTTCACTTCGTTGGGCATGGTGCATGAGTTTGTAGGGGCGGGTTTCACTATTATCGTTTGTTGCTACTCTAATGTCACTAAACCCACCCCGACTAAGTTAGAGGGGTTTATTCAGTTCTCTCATCGCCTCAACATCTTGAGTCTCCTCAGCATCTTGAGTCTCAACCGAACAGGAGTGAACCCAACAGTTAATTGGAATATTATCCAACTCAACCGAGGTTAACAATTCTTGCATCTCATCTGCGATCGCGGAGTCATTAGGAAATTGCTGATAGAGTCGAGCTAAAATCATCAGCGTTTCTGCCCAAATCCTTTCTTGAGCATAGTTATATCCTTCCTCTTGGAGACGTTTTTTGATCCCTTCGGGTTCATAAACGAGTTGATCAAGAAGAGTGTTCAGTTCTTCGGGTGGGGCAATTCCCGTCTGCAGGGGTTGACGCTGAATCCACCCGCGAGCAAAATGATCCTGACTGCGATCATCAGTATTACACACTAAGGCAAATGTCCAAAGATACCGTTTTTCCGTTATCAGAGATATGTAATCAGGAAGCTTGAGTTCTACGATACCGGGTCTATGGGTTAGGGGTATCCTCGTATAATAAATTTCCTGGTTTTGCTCGTCCAAAAGTAGAAAATCGGCTGACTGGGCTGTCGTGGGAGGAACATACCAAAATAATTTAGGGTTGGGGGATATGGTGGTAATTAGATTATTCGTTGGCGTTAGCGCCGTTAATCTTCTATTCCCGGTAACACAAGGTATATTCGGTATACCTCTTTGTCCTCCCCCGCCAGTCCTCTCAGGGGCACCAATATCTTCTCCTTCAGGAAACTCTAAACTAATATCGAACGACTGTGCTTTGAGTCGAGGTGCGGCGAAAACCAACGCTAACCCGAACGTTAGCGTCATCCCACCGAGGTAGGTAAAATGCTTGAGACCACCCATGCTTTAATGTTCTCCTAATCTAATCCTGAAGTCTATTGCCACAGTTACTTTCAACATGATTCGCGGGAGTCCAGCGTTAGACTCGATCGGGTAGACAATGCTTACGTTGGAAGCTGACTCTTCCAAGTCCTCGGTTTAACGGAGTAAGCGAGGGTCATTGACTCCAATACATGACAGCTACCGCCACCGCCAGTTCCTGTCATCAGGTTTAACAGGTCAGCAAAAGCCTGTGATTCAATTGAGTTTTACCCACCCCGGGCAAGACTGTTTCAATGTACCTGCTTGTCTATATTTTATTTTGTGGCGGAAGTTTGAGGGAAGCGAAAAAAGCCAGATTGACACCAGATTAGACCAAAGACGGAATGACTAACGACGAATCCCATGTTAGCTTGAACCTAGCTAGCCTATTGTGTGTTTTCCATGAAACTTGCGATCGCACAACTCAATCCCACGATTGGCGACTTAACCAGCAATGCCCAAAAAATCCTTGATGCTGCCAATCAAGCAGCCCGTCAGGGTGTCCGCCTCTTATTGACGCCAGAACTCTCCCTCTGTGGGTATCCGCCGCGAGATTTACTCTTAAATCCCAGTTTTATGGAGTCCATGGCAGACTGTCTGGACAACTTAGCCGAACAGTTACCCTCAACCCTAGCAGTTTTGGTGGGAACGGTGACAGCGAATCCTAAAGCGGAGAGTTCGGGAGGTAAACCGTTATTTAATAGTATTGCCCTGTTGGAGGGCGGTAAGGTGCAGCAGGTGTTTCACAAGCGCTTGTTGCCCACCTATGATGTCTTTGATGAGAACCGTTATTTTGAAGCTGGAGTCCAGAGTAATTCCTTTACCTTAGAGGCAGAGTCAGCTACCCCGATTAAAATTGGTGTGACGATTTGCGAGGATCTCTGGAATGATGAGGAGTTTTGGGGAAAGCGCACGTATCAGTTCAATCCGATTACCGACTTAATCCAGCAGAATGTTGATTTGATCGTGAATCTCTCCGCCTCGCCCTATAGTGTGGGCAAGCAGCAACTGCGGGAAGCCATGATGCAACATAGTGCCAAGCGTTACCAGCAACCGATTCTCTACGCCAATCAGGTGGGGGGGAATGACGACTTAATCTTTGATGGGAGTAGTGTGGGATTTAACCGCGCCGGGGAAATGGTTTGTCGCGCCCCTGCCTTTGAAACCGATGTTTTGCTGGTAGACTTTGATCCAGTCCAAGGAGATTTACTCAAGAGTGCGATCGCACCCGCCCCCGAAAGTACCAATGCTCAAATTTGGTCTGCTTTAGTTCTAGGAATCCAAGACTATGCCCGCAAATGTGGCTTTAAACGAGTGGTGATTGGGTTGAGTGGGGGAATTGATTCATCCCTGGTTGCTGCCCTTGCCACGGAAGCCTTGGGCAGGGACAATGTACTCGGTGTGCTTATGCCATCTCCCCATACTTCTGAACACTCTATTAATGATGCCCTAGCGTTAGCCAAAAACTTAGGGATTAAAACCCATACCTTGCCCATTGGCGAGTTGATGCAGGGGTATGACCAAACCTTAGACCCCCTATTTGCCGGAACTGAATTTGGCACCGCCGAGGAGAATATTCAAGCCCGGATTCGGGGAAACTTGTTAATGGCGATCGCGAATAAGTTTGACTATCTGCTGATCTCGACGGGGAATAAGTCAGAGATGGCAGTAGGGTACTGTACTCTCTATGGGGACATGAACGGTGGATTAGCCGCGATCGCAGATGTTCCCAAAACCCGTGTCTATTCCCTCTGTCAATGGCTGAATTCCACTAAAGCAAAAGCACAGGAAAGCCAAGCCACCCCAGAACAATTACCAGAGCAATTATCGGATACTCAACCAGAAATTATTCCGGCGAATGTCTTAGCCAAACCTCCCAGCGCTGAACTCAAACCGGATCAAACTGACCAAGACTCGTTACCGTCTTATGACATCTTGGATGATATCTTACAACGTCTGATTCATGACCATCAATCTGCCCCCCAAATCATCGACGCCGGACATGATCCAGAAATCGTCCATAAAGTGATGCGAATGGTAGCGCGGGCAGAATTTAAGCGCCGTCAAGCCCCACCAGGATTAAAAATTACGGATCGGGCGTTTGGCACGGGTTGGCGGATGCCCATCGCCAGCCGTTGGGTTGCGTTTAAGGAATGTATTTAAAGTCAATGTTTGGAGTAGGGGTTTGGTTTCCAAACCTCTACTATTAAATTTTATTGAGGATTATGTACGTTTCATTCAAGAACCCATGAGAAAAAGGTGAAGATCAAAGGGAATACAGCATAATCCCATTCCCAATTTTTCCTTTTCCCATGAAGATTCTCATAGTAGATGATGATCCAGCGACAGCTTCACCCCTAATTGAAGCACTCACCGCCCATCACTACACTATTGAAGCCGCAACTAATGCTGAAGACGGACTGGAACTCGCTCAAACCTCTCACTATGACTTAGCTGTCTTAAATCTTACCCCCCAAAACCTAGATGGTATTCATCTGTGTCAAAAACTGCGCCATCAAGGTTCTCAAATGCCAATTCTCCTCGTCAGCGTCAAAGGAAGTAGCGCCGATCGCATTCGCGGATTAGAAGCAGGTGCGGATGACTATGTGATTAAACCCTATGATCTCTCCGAATTGATGGCGCGAATTCGAGCATTATTGCGGCGGCGTAACTCCACGGTATCAAAGGTGTTGACCTGGGAGAAGCTGCGGCTAGAACCGGATACAGGTAAAGTCACCTATAAAGGCGAATCATTACACCTAACGCCCAAAGAATACGGATTGTTAGAACTATTCCTGCGTCATCCTCGACGTATTTTTAGCCGTAGTGCGATCCTCGATCACATTTGGTCGAGTGATGAATTTCCCGGTGAGGAAGCCGTAACCACCCAAATTAAAGGGTTGCGACAAAAGCTGAAAGCGGCTGGGATCAAAATTAATTTAATTGAGACGGTGTATGGATTAGGGTATCGCCTCAAAGATGCACCCCTTCAGGAACAAGAGAACAAACAAGTCACGGAAAAAGTAGCAGATGGCACGTCTGAAGCGAAACTCATGGCGGCGGTTGCCAAAATTTGGCAAAAGTTCAAAGAAAGCCTCCCGGAAAAAATAGACGTATTGAGGCAAGTGAGTGTAACTCTGGCGACAGGAAGCCTAAATCAACAACTCTGTGAGAACGCCAAAATGGAAGCCCACCGATTAGTGGGTTCATTAGGATCGTTTGGTTGTGCAGAGGGTTCTAACATCGCCCGCGAAATTGAACAGCTTCTGCAGACTCCAACCCAAGCAACGCCGCAAGACGCCCATAAGCTAAAGGATTTAATCGACTCCTTGCAACAGGCGATCGCCACCAAATCCACCCTTGATCAGGTTACACCCCCTACCAGTGATCTGCCCTCGGCTTCTACTTTCCCAGCCCGACTATTAGTCATTGATGATGATCAGATCCTCAGCCAACATATCGAAATCGAAGCAAAAGCCTGGGGATTACAGGTAGATAGCGCCCCCCATCTCCAAGCCGCCAAACGAGCGATCGCGCTACATCCTCCTGATGTAATCTTGCTGGATCTCACCTTTGCTGACACTCAAGAAAACGGCTTTGAACTCCTAGCAGAACTCGCTATTCGACACTCAAACATTCCCATTTTAATCTTTTCCAGTCAAAACCACTTAAGCAGTCGAGTCAAAGCCGCCCGTTTAGGCGCTGCTACCTTTTTACAGAAACCCATGACTCCCCCAGAAATTTTGCAAGCCGTGACTCAAGCAATTAATCAGCAGAAATCGGGGGAGGCTAAAGTCTTAGTCGTGGATGATGACTCACAAATCCTAACCCTGCTGCGCCACGTACTGCAACCCTGGGGATTAAATGTGACCACTTTGGCACATCCCCAACGCTTCTGGGATGTCTTAGAAGCCGTATCTCCCGACTTACTAATTTTAGACGTAGAAATGCCGGAATATAGTGGAATTGAGTTATGTCAGGTTGTTCGTCATGACTTACGCTGGAGTAAGTTGCCCGTGTTATTTCTCTCCGCCCATACCGAAGTGCAAACAGTGCAGCAAGTTTTTACCGTTGGTGCAGATGATTACGTGAAAAAACCGATCGTCGAGGCTGAATTAATTGCTCGTGTTTTGAATCGGTTAGAACGTCGCTCTTCCTAGAACTAATAAAGGTCAGGTTTTTAAAGGGGTGGGGTGTGGGGTGTTGGGTGTGGGGTGTAGGGTGTAGGGTGTTGGGTGTGGGGTGTCGGGTGTTGGGTGTCGGGTGTTGGGAACAATTGAATTATGAATTCCCTGTTCCCTATTCCCTAACAAATGACGAATGACAAATGACAAATGACAAATGACAAATGACGAATGACGAATGACAAATGACGAATGACAAATGACGAATGACAAATGACGAATGACAAATGACAAATGACAAATGACGAATAACAATCAAGCAAACCGTTGTCCGATCGCTTTGAGAGCAAACTGCGGTAGCGCCATCATCCGTCGCCAGCGCCAAGGTTCTTGATAGAGTCGATACAGCCATTCCAAATGATTATTCCGTAACCAGACAGGCGCACGGGATTTAACCCCAGCCCAGATATCAAAGCTACCGCCAACGCCAATCCAAATCGCTTGAGGACACAAATGCCGATTTTTGGCAATCCACAACTCTTGACGAGGAACCCCTAAACCAACCAAAATTAATGGCGGTTGTTCTTTTGCCAACCTGACTTTGAGTTGCTCTTCTGCTTCTGGGGACAGATAGCCATCTTCAATTCCGGCGATCGCGAGTTTCGGGTATTGTTCTTGCCATATCTTCGCTGCTGTTTGGGCAATACCCGGTTTACCCCCATAGAAAAAAACTGGATAAGACTCACCCAATTCTCCCGCCTGTCGCAGTAACGATTCTGCCAACTCAATTCCCGGACAACGTTGCTGTCGGATACCGTGGAGGAGTAAGTAAAGGATGACACCCGCACCATCCGGGACAACTAATTCCGCTTGTCCGATTGAACTCGCCAAAGCTGGATTACACTCCGCCTGCATCACCATTTCTGCGTTCAATGTCACCACATGACACCCTAGGTTTTGCTGAAGGCGATTACCCAGCCAGCGATCGTAATCTTGGAGTCGGTGAACAGGTAGTCCCATGACAGGGAACGGCTTCGGGGTCTCACACATAATTAGACTGTTGCTTATCCTCCCTTCAAATTACCACTTAGCAGACTAGCTGATCCGGACAATGAACGCTAGCCTCGAATTGAAGTTGATCAAGCGGCTGCCAACAATGATAAGAGACGCGATACTTCGCGCCTCTGAAATCTATCTCTACTGGAATTTGTTTACTAGATGCTTTTGACCCAGCTCGCTGGGTACAAGCCAAGCGGTGCGAAAGGGCGTTCCCACTACCCTTGAGTCCACTTGTCTGATACTTCCGTTATAAGAGAAAATCTGTAAAGATAGTAACAAGTTGAGCTGCTCCATTATAAAGATTACAACAAGATTGTCCTTGGTCATCGGTATGTCCTGCCTCATTCTCATACTCAATCGGGATTGACTACCCCTTTTATGGGTGGGACAAGGCAGATGGCAGATGGTTTCAGACAACAAACAGACTTCAAAGGAGTAAAGCAAAATAATTAATCGCGTAATGTAGGGTTTGATCGACTTCCACCATCACCCATAACGGAACCTGGGGAACATCGGTTTTCCAGTCCCAATTGTAAGTGCGAACCCACAAACTGGAGATATTGAAAAAATCAATAATAATATGAGTACCACCAATAATAATCAGGGATTCTAACTTGTTAGTTAACAGACAGAAGGGCAACGTGTAGACTAATCCATGCAAAACAGCCACTTGCCAATCCTTCTTCTTGCGTAATGCCAAAAAAGAATTTTGCAGTAAAAAGTCTCCCGTGCGATGAGCGATAAATTGCAAACCAAAATCAATCATGGTTTATGGCATTCTCCAAAACAGGCTGGTTAGTCGTCGTAGATGTTACTTTATGATTACAGTGGCGTTGCCGTGAAAACTACGGGAAAAATACTGAGATTTGCAGCAGTTCAGCTAAAGCCTCCGGGTTTATACTGAGGTGCGAAGCGATTGACATTCCTAGAAACCGGGTTTCTCCTGAGGATGACAACGCAATATCAACCTTTCACCCAAAGAAATCTGGTTTCTTGACCGATGTCCCCTTGTGTGTGTAGATTCAGCAGTTTTCTGGATGCGATCGCGCTACGAATGTTAAATTAGGGCTGTTCCCGCTTATCCTTAAACCCAGACATGCTTAAACCTGAACTTCTCGCCCCAGCGAAGAATCTGGAACGGTTAAAAGTCGCCATTGCTTATGGTGCAGATGCAGTGTATCTAGGGGGACAAAACTATGGATTGCGGGCGCGTGCGGATAATTTTACGGACTCTGAGTTAGCCCACGGAGTCGAATATGCCCATCACCATGATGCCAAAATTTACGTCACGCTGAACGCTTTTCTCCACGATGCAGACTTTCAGGGACTCCCCGACTATTGTCAGTTTCTAGAATCCATTGGCGTTGATGGGGTGATTGTCTCAGATTTAGGCGTTATCCGAGTGGTTAAAACGAGTTCAAATCTACATATTCACCTTTCCACTCAAGCCTCTTGTCTCAATTCCTATAGCGCCCGTTTGTGGAAAGAGATGGGAGTTAAGCGCTTAATTGTTGGTCGAGAACTCAGTATTACGGAAGCGGGTTTAATTAGAGAAGAATCGGGTATTGACGTGGAGATGTTTGCCCACGGTGCAATGTGTATGGCGTATTCAGGTCATTGTACCATTTCTAATTTTACCGCAGGTCGCGATTCTAATCGGGGCGGATGTATTCAATCCTGTCGATTACCCTATCACTTACAAGATCAAGATAAGCAACCGGATGATTTAGTTAGCTTCATGTCGTCCAGGGATTTGTGGGGAATTTATCAGATTAGTGATTTTTTTAAGTATAATATTTGCTCATTAAAAATAGAAGGGCGGATGAAATCCTCATTCTACGTCGCCCTCACCTGTAAGGTTTATCGCCAATTAATTGATGCTTATGCCGCTGGAAGATTAGATGAACAGCTACTTAGCCAAGCCGCAGAAGAACTGCAATCAATTCCTAACCGAGACTATTTTTCAGGTTCCTTAGATACACCAGCAGATAAAGATTCAGTCTTTGGACAGTTATCGGGAATTAATACAGGAACTCACGCTTATTTAGGCATGGTTATGGATACGACGCCCCAAGAGATTATTTTACGGTTACTTGAACCGTTAGCCGTCGGTGATGAAATTGAAATTATCCTGTTTCAAGGAGAACCAATATGCTGGCAAGTTAATCAACTTTTTTCGATGACAGGTGAACCGTTAGAGTCGATGCGAAAAGACAGTATTGTGCGCTTACCTAAATCGGATGACTCCATGCGATCGCACAATATTGCCAAATTAAATGTCGTTCGATTCACCCGTTCCCCTGTAACCGTTGCTAGTTAACAATGTGGTAATTAATTTGGCAGAATTGCCATAGTGGTTACGAATGACAAATGACAAATGACGAATGACGAATGACGAATGACGAATGACGAATGACGAATGATGAATGACGAATGACGAATGACGAATGACGAATGACGAATGACGAATGACGAATAAAAATGCAATTTAATACCTTTGTTTCATCAATTGACGATTTAGAACGTTGTGTCAACGCTCCCCATCTGCATGAAGTATTATTAGAACCAATAGGATTAGCGCGACAGGGACAATTATCAAAAGCGAAGGTACATGATTTAGCCAAAAAAGCGTGGGAAAGCCAACTACGCCCGGTACTCGTCTGGGATGTGTTAATGCCAGAACGAGTCATGAAAACCATTTGTGATCAGTTAAAAAATTGGCAACTCAATCTCTTTGGTGCAATTCGGGTGTGTGATCCAGGCGCAGCGTACTGGTTGAAAACCCATTTTCCTGAGATTCCCATCCAGTTAATTGTTGAGACAGGTAATCACAATCTGGAGGCGTTGCAGGGATGGTGTGAGATGTTTTCGGATTCCTTGGAACGATTAGTCTTATCGATTGAACTACCGGAAGAAAAACTAATTGAATATTGCCAAACCTTATCGGTTCCCTGTGAATTGCTAGGTGTGGGACCCATTCTCTTATTTTACTCGCCGCGATCGCTCTTAGTAAACCCGTTGCTGGAAAGCCAGAATACAGAAGGAACAGAGGACACTGATTCTCTATACCGATTTAACCCAGACTCGCCTCTGTACTTAGAAGCGACGGCGGCTTTTGCGGATAACCCTAATCGCCATTTCCCAACATTAGAAACTGCTCATGGCACGTTTATGTTTTTAGACAAAGATCAGTTTATTCTGGATCGGTTAGATGGGTTACGTGAGGCGGGTTTACATACAGTCCGTTTGGACTTACGCCATCTGATTCAGGAGGACAATGTTGCTATTGATATTGATGAACTTTGTCGCCAGGTGTTAGAAAATCCGACCAAATTACGGGAAAACTGGTTCCGAGAAACACGCGCTCCTTTTTTCAAAGCGAACCGCACCACAGCATTATTTTCCCGGATGAAATCAAAACTATCTGAATACCGGAATGATGCCTGTTTAGCGGAAGTTCTAGCTGGCGAAAGTGGTAAATATGTGGTTTTTTACACCTGGCGTTCCTTCGAGACTTCACAGATTCAACGTATGGTTTTGCCCACGGGTGAAGAAATTGTTCCCCAAGACGTTATTTTTCGCACCATAAACGGCAAACCTGTTGATACCTTTGAACCGGAACAAATTTTAGTGACTGACTGGATTAAAAAAGCTGTTCCAGGTTCTCTTCTGTTGGGAAAAAAATCTTGATGATTCAGACATGTAGGGGCGGGTTTGACAGATAACAGTTTGCCCCAAATCGATAACTTAACTAAACCCGCCCTTCTAGAGTGCGATACCTTGGTTAAATTGAAACTTATGACGTGAGGCTCTTCGCCTATTTAGCAGAGAATGTCTAATCCTTACTTTCGCTTCAAGCAATTCACCGTCTTTCACGATCGCTGTGCGATGAAGGTGGGAACGGATGGTACACTGTTAGGGGCATGGACGGATATCACAGGTGTACAAAGCATTCTGGATATTGGCACAGGGACGGGTTTGGTGGCGCTGATGTTAGCACAGCGATCGCGTGCGTATATCGACGCCGTGGAAATTGATCCAGAGGCTTGTATTCAGGCGCGGGAGAATGTGGAGAAATCACCATGGCGCGATCGCATTCAGGTGTACCTGAGTTCTGTGCAAGATTATGCCACGACTTGCTCAAAGCGGTACGATCTGATTGTGTCTAATCCTCCCTTTTTTGACAATGCCAGTAAAGCGTCACACAAGGCGAGAACCGTAGCACGACATAGTGATTCTTTGAAGCAATTGGATCTATTACAAGTGGCGGAACAGCTTTTGGGTGAGAATGGCAGGCTAGCTGTAATTTATCCCACTGAGTCAGCCCAAATATTCCAAGAAAAAGCCCAAGCCTTTGGTTTTTATTGCCACAGGAAACTCTCGGTTAAACCAACTTTAGCTAGTCCAACTAAACGGATTGTGCTGGAACTGGGGAAACATCAGTTAACCTCTCAGGAAAAGGTTCTCGCGATAGAAGCCACTAGGCGGGTTTATACTCCTGAATTTATTAGCTTGATTAAAGACTTTTACCTGAAATATTAACGGAAATATCTAGAGTTAGAATGACGAGTTAATTTTTCTAACCATAGGCATAAGCCTGAATGATCTGGAAGTCAATCTAGTTAATGAGAAAGCTTAGCATTAAAAGAAGATACTTATAGTCCGTGGACTTATAGTCATCTGCCAAGGTTTAATGCTTCATTAAATGTCAATGTAGGCTAACCAAGACGAGGTGATTTTAACACTCTTTGGAGAACGTGTGCGTGTTCTTCGGCAAGCCCATGGTCTTTCGCAAGAAGCCCTAGCACTTGCAGCAGGACTGGACAGAACCTATATCGGTGGTGTTGAACGAGGCGAACGGAACATCAGTCTAATTAACATCCAGAAAATCGCTCAAGCTCTTAATGTGTCATCTGCTGACTTACTCCAGTTTGAACAAAGGGGCGGAGTAATGCGCGAACCTGCGGCAAATGGCTTTGTGAATGTAGGTATTTTAGCAGGTATTGGCTTAAGTCATGAAATTCTGCGGGAGGCGATTCGGGATACTTACGGGTTGCTTGACCAAATAGATGCAACGCTTGAGAAAGCCAACGTATTTTTGTTGAGTCAGACGGTCGAGTTAGCCAACTTATCTTCCATGATTGGTAATATTTTTGCCTCAGCTATAGCTAAACACTCCAATGGCTTGCTCAGACGCAATAGACCTCACAAATATCCTGACCTATTGACAACAGGCATTTCTCCCCAAGTACCCAATCTTGAGTTGAAAATGGCTCTTGAAACTAACAAGCCCAAAGGACATTTGGCTAAAGAAGGGCATTACCTGACCTGTCGCTACGTACTTTGTCAACCCGATGGTTCTCTAAGAATCGGAAAGGAACAGCGTGGTGTGAAGCCCTATATTTGGGAAATACGCTGTGGTTATCTCCTCGCAGAACATTTCAACCTCAGCAATACAAAAGGTGATTCTGGGAAAACTGCTGTGGTAAATGCTGTCGGTATGGAACTCCTGCAAGTGGTGTACTGTGATTTAGAACGTGTTCCTTTCTCACCCAGAGGTAAAGCTTATCGAAGTTACCAGCAGCTTTTTGAGGGAGATTAATCACTTTCCAAGATAGCTTGTGCAATGACACGTCCAAGTAAGGGAGGTACAGCGTTTCCAATTTGCTTGACAATCTGGGATCGTGTGCCGAGGAATTCAAAGGTATCAAAAAAGCCTTGCAAACGCGCACCTTCACGCAGGGTTAAAGCACGGTGCTGGTAAGGATGAATACAACGGTTAGAGCCTGGATGAGTAAAATTTACAGTCAACGTCACACTAGGTTCATCTCCATTCAACCTGCTATAGCAAGAACTGAAGCCACTAGTAACTGTTCCTTCTGGTAAGGCATAAATATTAGCTCCTGCTTGGCGAATTATTTCTAGCATTCGCGGAGAATGTGCAGTGGCTTCGTGCATTGTTAATTGCTGCGCTTTATTCCGAATAAAAATTTCGTAGGGTGTAGATTCAATATCATCTCGATAGACAGTGCTTCTTTCTCCAGCTTCAACGGGTGGAAGATCGTGAATTGCCTGATTAACGGTAACAGCCGGCTGGAGATTTTGAGCAAATAGTTTTCCTAGAGGCTTAAGCACAAATTTTTGCTGTCCAGCCATACTGCGGTGTTCGCACCAATGGCTAGGTTGAGTCCATTTAAATGGTTTACCTTTTCGACTGCCGACAACAATTAGACGTTCACGACACTGGGG
The DNA here is from genome assembly GCF_040218245.1 of Coleofasciculus sp. E1-EBD-02. Lineage (NCBI taxonomy): Bacteria > Bacillati > Cyanobacteriota > Cyanophyceae > Coleofasciculales > Coleofasciculaceae > Coleofasciculus > Coleofasciculus sp. E1-EBD-02. The sequence continues at coordinate 55,764 of NZ_JAVJQN010000267.1, forward strand.
CAACCCGTAATAAGCTGCATTTAGCACCTTAAAGCTTGTTCGATATCCTACCTCTTCAAATGCACCCAAAATAGCTTGTAATGTCTGTCCTTTATTATAGGTAAGCAAGCCAATCACATTCTCAAAAACTATCCATTCTGGCTGTAGATCATGAACGATACGACAGAATTCTTCTGCCAGGTTGTTTCTCAGATCGTTTCGTTCAATGTTCCGGAAAGGACGAAGAGATGAGAATCCCTGACATGGAGCGCCACCGACGATGACGAATGGACGAGGGTTTTCACTCTCTAATATATCGGTACAAATAGCACGAATATCCTCCCCATAAGCATTTGCAGTATCATGGTTGCGCGAGAAGGTTTGTAGGCGATCACCTAGAATATCGATACCAGCAACCACCTGAAAGGCTTCATGCATTTCAAACCCAAACGAGAAGCCCCCAACTCCACAAAACAAATCGAAAACAGATTTTTTTGTCGAGTCAGGAGTTTTCCGACGCGGAATTCTTGTTGGGCTTTCGGGGCGAGCCGTGATGTAACCTTCTCCTGTTAACGGATTTTTCAGGAGTTCATTCTGACCAACTGCTAGTTGATTGACATCCATATTAAGACAATCCGATATCCGATCAAGTAGCTTTTTCGGCGGAACTGTCAGCCCCCGTTCGAGCTTCATCAGCTCATTTACGGAAATTCCAGCAGCAGCAGCTAAGTCACGTTGTCGCATTCGGCGAAGCTGTCTTGCTGAGCGGATATCTAACACCATGTCAACCCAACTAGAACATACGAACTGAAACCATAGCGATAATACCGATAGTCATCACTTAAATCAAGTCATTGCTCCCAAATGTTAGATTTTGAAGCTCGTTGCCAAGATTGAGTCTAACTTTAGGCTGATGAGAATCCTGCCAATCATAATCAAACTAGAGATATGTGGAATAATCAAAATCCCCCAGAATTCGAGCATGACGGTTTTCCCCATCCCCACCATCCCCAACGAGATGGGGCAGATGAGATATCTCCAGACACTGAACAGGAAAGCCTTGACCCTAATCTATCGCCAGAGCATATAAAAGCGACAAAAAAATCGTTGAAGCGTATCTATATTACTCTCCTGATTATGGGTTTACTTTTAGGAGGATTGGTATCTGTAGGGGTTGTCATCGCCCTGGATCGCATGGGATTGACAGACGCCCCAGCAGATGTGGAAGAGACAGAAATGCCCTATTAAGCCGAATGGCGCTGAAAAGCGTGCATTTTGGGGTCGCCAAAACCCCTGATATACCGTAGGGTAGGCATTGCCCACCAACAGGAGTTACGCATTGATTACCAACCGGAATGTCGGGAGATATCTAATGAATAGAATATTATATTATCATCAACAATCCCACTTTTCTCGGAAAATCCGAATCCTGTTAGCTGAGAAAAATATAGAGTGCGAACTAAGAGAAATCAATTTGCTTGATAAGCCCCCAGAATTTATCAATCTTTCTCCTATTGGTAAAGTCCCTGTGTTTGTCGATGAAGATGGCACGGTGATTTGGGATTCTACATTAATTGCGGAGTATCTAGACGAAACCTATCCACAGCCGAAGTTTTACCCCAGTGAGCCTCGGACAGGGCTTGAGTGTCGTAAATGGGAAGAACTCGCGGATTATTTAGGTGATATTATCATCAATTTATGGATGCTAAATTTGAAAAATAATTTCACCGATACTCGTTATCGGACAAGGTTAGAAACGTCAATTAATCGCCTTTTGCCAGTTTTTGATCAACAATTGGCTAAGTCTAACTACTTGTTGGGGGATGAAACCTGGACAGCCGCCGATGTAGCTGGCTTATGTTCCCTAGGCTACTACAGTTTGCGCCTGGATGAAGATTGGCAATTAAAATATATTCACTTAAGAGATTGGTTTAATAAGTTACACGAACGCGACTCGGTTCAGTCCACGGTTCCTCAAAAAAGTTAATGTCCGATCGGCTGTGTTGCTGTTTTGGGCAAGGATGGCTTTGAATAGTTGTGCGATCAGTTGTTCCGTTATTGGTGGGGAGGGCGGGTTTTGTTGTTCCGTTATTGGTGGATAGCTGTCTTTAGTCCCTAAACCCGCCCCTACAATTGTCCCTAAACCCGCCCCTACAATTGTCCCTAAACCCGCCCCTACAGTCCCTAAATCCGCCCCTACAGTTGACTGATGAATTACGACCAACTCGATCCAGAACTTGAGCATACAAAACTTTATCTGAGTCCTGAAAAAGATGAACTCTTTGAAAAAGGAGTGTGGCCCAAGCCGTTTGTTTTTAACCAGGATGTAGTCAATGTCTTCGATAATATGATATCCCGTTCTGTCCCTCTGTATCAAGAGGTACTAACCTGTGCCGCTCATTGGGCGAGAGAATATTATCAACCGGGAACGCGGATTATTGATGTGGGCTGTTCTACGGGAACTTTTCTGGAACTACTGGGGCGTTTCTTGAAGCGAAACGCTACATTGGTTGGGATTGACAATTCTCAACCTATGCTAGAGAAAGCACGGCAGAAATTAGCTCAACTTCAGCAAATACATCAAATTGAATTCATCTGTGACAAGGCAGAAAACTGCTCCTTTGAGAATAGTAGCGTTATCGTGATTAACTACACCCTACAATTTTTGCCGCTACAGGTGCGCCAACTCTTGCTGCGAAGTATCTACGAGGGATTGGTTCCAGGTGGCTTGCTATTCCTAAGCGAAAAAGTAAAGTCACCCTATCCTCAATTTCAAGAGACAATCACCCGACACTACGAAGCCTTTAAAGCGCATAATGGTTATGCCCGTACTGAAATTGAACGTAAAAAGGAGGCGCTAGAGAATGTTTTAGTGCCGTTAACGGAAGCCCAACAGGTGGAAATGTTGTATGATAGTGGTTTCAATCAAGTCGATTCACTAATTAAATTGCATAACTTTATTTCCTGGGTGGCTCTTAAGTAAGAGGTGATTTATACGCATAAATTAATTATATTTGGATGGCAGGGGAGGAACCGATATGAGTTATCGAGAATTTACATGGTCAAAGGCGAAACAGAATTTTGGGTTACAGACGATTGAGGGCGATCGCTTTTTTCCGGTTCTACCCGAAGTTCAACCGAGTTCGCTTTTACAGGAAATCCTCAAGCGCAATATTCCCTGGGCGATCGCGGTTGGCAATGAAAAAGCCCGTTCTGAGGCGATTATCAATCCAATTCTGTTAGAAGTTAAGCAAATCTTAGAGAAGAAAATCAGCGTTTTTTCAGGAGAAGAGTTCAATGTAGATACCGCAGCTGGACTCAATGGCACTTGTGACTTTTTAGTCAGCCAATCGCCAGAACAAATTGCGGTAGAAGCCCCGGTTTTGGTTGTTGTGGAAGCGAAAAAAGAAGACCTTAAGCGAGGGATGGGACAGTGTTTGGCAGAAATGGTGGCGGCACAACGCTTTAACCAGGCAAATCAACAAGTCATTTCTACGATTTATGGCAGTGTAAGTACAGGAACAGCTTGGCGGTTTCTCAAATTAGAGGATAGTATTGTTACGGTAGATTTGACGGATTACCCGGTTCCTCCGGTTGAACAGATACTCAGCATTTTAGTTTGGATAGCGAGTAACAACTCTGAAAAAGAAACGTATTAAGTATAGGGGCAGGTTTAGGGACTGTAGGGGCGGGTTTAGGGACTGTAGGGGCGGGTTTAGGGACAATTGTAGGGGCGGGTTTAGGGACAATTGTAGGGGCGGGTTTAGGGAATCAATTCAGCTAGTCACCGATAAAGAAAAAACAAAACCCGCCCTCCTTACCAATAATGGAACAACAAAACCCGCCCTCCTCACCGATAAAGGAAAAACAAAACCCGCCCTCCTCACCAATAACGGAATAACAAAACCCGCCCTCCTCACCGATAACGGAACAACAAAAATCTCCCTCCTTCATGTAAAATATTCTCTACATTTTAATAGAAGACACAAAGATTCTATGTACGTGGTGCTTTACCTAAATAAACAATGACAAATCCTGATATCGGTTATATACCCCCTGATTATCTAGAGTTCTACCCCGAAACGTTAGCACGAGAGGAAATTTTATCGCTACGTCAAGAGCGACAATCTAAATTATTTACCCCTCAAGTGAGTCAGTACCGGGAAGCGGTGCAGGCAGTTCAGGACATCCACAGTGATTGGTATGACTTCTCTGATGCAGTGGTTAAAGTGGGTCGTGCTGAGGAACTCACCACCGCACAAAAACAGCGATTTTATCACTCACTGCAAGCCTTTTGCCCTTGGAAAAAGGGACCCTTTGAACTGTTTGGAATTACCATTGATGCCGAGTGGCGTTCTGACTGGAAATGGGCGCGAATTTTGCCCCATATCCAGTCCCTGAAAAATCGCCGAGTGGCGGATATTGGCTGTCACAATGGTTATTTTATGTTTCGCATGGCGGATCAGGAACCGGAATGTGTGATTGGGTTTGAGCCAGTTCCTCAGCATTTCTGGAACTTTCAGCTTATCCAAAACATTGTTCAGCAACCAATGCTGACGTTTGAGTTATTGGGGGTTGAGCATATCGATTTTTATCCGAATTTCTTTGATACAATTTTTTGTCTAGGAATTCTTTACCATCATCGAGATCCGATTAATTTATTGGGCAAACTGCGGCAAGCGTTAGCACCGAAAGGTGAAATTATTATTGATTGTCAAGGAATTCCTGGGGAACTTCCTGTGGCGTTAACTCCCCGCAAGCGCTATGCTCAAGCACGCGGAATTTGGTTTTTACCCACCCAATCTTGTTTAGAGAATTGGCTAGTACGGGCTGGCTTTAGTCAGATTGACTGTTTCTTTGCTCAACCTTTGTCTGTGGAAGAACAGCGCCGCACGTCTTGGGCAACTATCGATAGTTTACGCGAATTCCTGAATCCGGATGATTTATATGTAACGATAGAAGGGTATCCCGCACCCTGGCGCTATTATGTAATTGCTCATAAAAATTAAATCAGATTTTAGGGGTTTTCATGAGCGTTAAACCTAGCAATTTAGCACGATAACTACGGAACAACCGCTTTTTTCTTCAAAGAACGCCTATTGCCTATTGCCTATTGCCTATTGCCTAGCGCGTAGCGCTATATCTCAGGTTGGCAACAGCAAATCAACGTCTAACAAAAAGATAGTTTTTGCTCCAGAATCTTGAGGAATCACTGCCACATGACGGGCAATATTCACCGTATCAGAACGACGATAAGATTCCGGTAAAAGCCGAATCGCTGAAAGGGGTACATCTATTAAAATAGGCGCGTCAGCGACAGGAATACCATAGAGTTCACCCGTTTTATTTTGCATCGTTACCAGATATCCTCCCCTATTGGCAGCTTCCGGTAAACTCTCTTTGAAAAAGCGCTGATATAAATCGATAACCGTAATTTCTTCTTCGCCAGAGTGGGTAACTCCCACCTGATTCATCCCACTCCCATGAACAGGGGCGCGATTCAATATTTTGTAGACGGATTCAATTGGTAATGCTAGATGCAAGTTTCCCAGAGTAAAAAGAATTAATTTTAATACTTTTTTCGTTTCTTTTGTTGTTTTTTCGGCAAGTACGGATTGATTTTCTTTTGATTGAGTATTCAGGAGATTACTGTTCATGACAAAAATCCTTATTGAGACAACAAAAATTTACAGTTGGTGGAGAGGGCGCAGGTCGGTCAGTGGTGTTCTTACTTTTCAAGGGATCTGGAAAACCTCTCTCCAAACCTCTCTCCTACAAGGAGAGAGGCTTTGAATTCTCCCCCATGGAACTGGCTTCCCCCATGGAACAAAAAGCGAAGCATCCTTTGGTCTCCCCCTTTTTAAGGGGGACGGAAGGGGGATCAAAAGGGGGACGGGAGGGGACAGATCTTGCAGAGTTTTAAGCTTAAGATGACACAAATGCACGTCGTCACCTAATGACAAAGGACAAAGGACAAAGGACAAATGACTAATGACAAAGGACTAATGACAAATGACAAATGACGAATGACAAATGACAAAGGACAAATGACTAATGACTAACAAGACTATTTTCGCGGATGATGTCATTCAGAGATCCCACAAACTCTTGTTCCAAATAAGGCTTAGTAAAGTACCCACTCGCCCCCAACTGCATCGCTAACCAGCGATGTTTTTGACTGCTGCGAGAGGTTAACATGGCAACAGGAACGCTGGATAATTGTGGATCTTGACGCCGTTGACTGAGAAACTCAAACCCATTCATATTCGGCATCTCAATATCACACACCACTAACTGCACTGAGGTACTTTGCTGCAATTGTTCGATCGCCTCTCGCCCATCCCGCGCTTGTAATACCCGAAAACCCGCCCGTTCCAGGGTTAGCGCCAAAGTTTGTCGCAACGCCACCGCATCATCGACAATCAAGATTGTCGGTACTTGCACCGTTCTGCTGAGAGTAGTTGTATCCCCTGAACCCATCGCCGTTTCGTCGGAAGGCGCTTTCGGTACAGGCGTCGCCGTTGGCGTCGTTGATCCGTGGGCAAATTCCAACAGCGCTATGCCATCAATCACTGGAATCACACTCCCATCCCCCAAAATTGTGCAACCGTAGGTATAACTAGGGGGAGAAATCGCCGCCCCAAAGGGTTTAATCACCAATTCTTGTTCTGTCACCAGACGCTCTACTTCCACAGCAAATACCTGCTGATCCTGACGCAGCACCAACAGGGGTAATTGCCATGTCTCTGGTGCAGACACGGAACTTAAGGCTTGACTGGTAAGGCTTTCGGGTAAGGGGCGCTGATAGTCCAACAGTTCCCCTAATCGATACGTCGGTACTAATTGTCCCCGCCAATGGAGAAACCGTTGCGCCCCGGATTTTTTCACTTGGTTGGCTTTGGGAATAATAATTTCTTCGATACTGTCCGAGGGTAACGCTAAGACGGTTGTCCCGATAAAACAGACCAATAATTTAGCGATGGTGAGCGTTAAGGGGAGACGCAGCGTAAACGTCGTACCGCCTCCTGGCGTGGAAGTTACAGAAATTTTACCTTTAAGCGATCGCAACTGAGTCCGCACTACATCTAACCCCACCCCTCGTCCCGATAACTCGCTGACTTGCTGGGCGGTGGAAAATCCTGGCTCAAAAATAAATCCCCACAAATGCGCCTCTGAGATTGTCGCCAATTGGTCACGGGATACTAATCCCAACTCAACCGCCCGACGCCCAATTCGCTCGGCATTTAACCCTTGACCATCATCCCGAACTTCGATAATGGTTTGACTTCCCTTGTGATACGCCCGAATCTCCATTTGTCCCGATTCCGGTTTTCCCCGTTGATGCCGGATATCAGCAGACTCAATTCCATGGTCAAAGGCATTTCGCAGTAAATGCAGCAACGGATCATAGAGCTTTTCTAACACCGCTTTATCAACCAGAACTCCTGTTCCAGTTAACTTCAAATTCACCCGTTTGTGATACGTGTTAGACAGTTCTCGTAATACCCTAGGAAACCGATTCAACACCTCCCCAATCGGTAACATTCGCGCCCACATCAACTCATCCCGCAAGTGGTTGAGCATTTGACGCTGCTGTTCTGTGGTTTGATCGGATTTCTTGGCAAATAGGGCGATATCATCAACGGCTTCTTCAAGCTGCACCATCTCCTCTAAAATCCCTTGGATTTGGGAATAGAGAGCGCCGTAGCTATCCATTTCCAAGGAGTCAAAATCCGCTAATGTCTTCATCGTTCCATCCGGGGAGCGATCCGAGGTTTGCAATCCCAGCGATCGCCCATTACCGCCTGGGGAAATCGGACGAGCCATTGCTTCCACACCCGCCATCGTCCCATAGCTGTACCGTTCCGGCGCAACTAGCATCTTATCGGATAAATTTTGCAATTTATTCACAATCTGCCCAAATCGCCCAAATCGATCCAGCAAGGCTCGCACAGAACCCTGTAATTGCTGATTCTGGAGGGATAACCCATTGCGGTTAATCGCTAATTCCCCAACCAAGTTATTCATCCGTTCGAGTCGATCTAAATCTACCCGCACGGATAGAGTCGGCGTGGGGGCGGGTGAACGGGGAGGAGTCGATGTAACGAGATTGTTGCTCGTCAGCTGATTGGATGAAGACGCGGTGAGATTACGCTGATCCGATTGATTAGACACCAACGAATTCCCCTGAAACAGGGTTAATTGCGACGCCTCTTCCACCGAGGGAAGTTGATCAAAAACTTGCTCAATCGATTGAATCGCAACATCCAGGTTAATCGGTTCAGTCGGAACTAATGCAGAGGGTTCAGGTACAACATCCGCTTCGACTTCGGTGACGGTTTCGGGAGTAGCTTGGAGGTGATCCTCTATCTGGGCGAAGATAGAGGTTTCCTGGTTAACCTCTTGTGTCTCTAAAATCTCCTCACCGTCAGACGTACCAAAAATATCGTCTAACGAAGGAATGGATGAGGGTGATTCTGCTGTGGCTGGCAGATCATACGGTTCAGTCTCTTGAGAAAACAAATCGGCGAGTAAAGGAAGCGTTTCTGGTGATGCCGCGATCGCATCTTCCTCGACAAAGGCTTCAATCGGTTGTCCTGCGGACTCTTCCTCGTCCACCGAACCCTCGGTTAATGGCAATCCCAGTCCCCAATCACTCGCTTCCCATTCACCCGAAACCGTTGCCGTGGCGGGAGATTCGGCGAGGGCAATTAAAGCCTCAGATGGATTTCCCCCAGTTGTTGGTTCACCAGAGAGAACCGCTTGACGGCTAACTTCAAAATCAGCCAGTGCCAATTTGGTAATCTCTACAACCCTTTCGGGGTGAACCTCCAGCGCCTGTTGTGCCGTTTGTGCGATCGCGCCAAATCCGGGCAAATTTAAGAACTCAGCAAATCCGGCAAATACTTCAATTTGGGCGCGTAATTCTCCAGCTACTTCATAGTCTTGAGGATTCGCTACCACGGTAGCAAGACGTTCCAAGCCTTCAGCGACATCGACTTCAAAAATAGACACCGCCATATTGATCCCCAATTCAGCGGAACTGGGCATATAACTATCCGCCTGATTCAGAGCATCTCCCAATCGTGCCTCAATTTGATCAAAAATGGGAGTCCCCGTGGAGATAGCCGCATCCGCGTCAAAGGAACCGGTGGTAATTTGCGATTTCAGCGGCAAACTCAGACAGTCATAAGCTTGCAGCAGTTTATTTTCTAGCTCAATGTCAAGCTCTACAGTATCACTATAAAGTGCCTTAAAGATATTTTCCAAGCGGTGAGCTAGAGTCGCGATCGCCTCTAATTCAACACTGGCTGCGCCCCCTTTTAACGAGTGAGCCGCTCGCATTAATTCGTGAACTTTGGCAGTGCTGCGCTCATCTCTCAGGTTTAATAACCCGGTTTCTAGTGTCTGTAAAAGTTCCGGCGCTTCGGCAATAAAAAACTGATAGGCTTGGTCACGAATATCGGGATTAATTGCCATATTTTCGTCCTTAATTATTGAAGTTGCTTCTAGTTTGTAGTAAGCGCTTTAGCGCTTATAGCACTAAAGTGCCTACTACGAACCGAATGACTAATTCAACTTAAACTGACCCACCTCTGCTTGTAACGCTTGCGCCACTTGTCGGAGTTGTTCAAATGAGTACGATACGTCACTAGCTCCTGTGGATGTTTGAGCCGCAATATTTGCCACCTTTGTCATTGTTTCCGTCACTGATTCAGAGGCTCGTGTCTGAATTAATGTGGCTTCGGTAATCGCTTCAACCAGGTCACTAATCTTGTTGGATACAGAGGTAATCTTGTTCAGAGAAGCACGAGTTTCATCCACGAGTTTTGTACCCATAACCACCTGTTCTGTCCCGGCTTCCATTGCGGTTACCACCTCGTTGGTTTCCGCTTGAATTGCCGCCACCAGCTTTTCAATTTCGCTAGTCGCATCAGCAGACTGTTGAGCCAGCGATCGCACTTCGTCGGCAACCACCGCGAATCCTCGTCCTTCTTCCCCGGCGCGGGCTGCCTCAATGGAGGCGTTGAGCGCCAGCAAGTTGGTTTGGGCGGCAAAGGTGCTAATCAGGTTAACAACCGTGGAAATCTTTTGTGACGATTCACCCAAGTGTTTGACTTTTTTCGCCGTTTCTGCTACCGTTTCGCGGATGGCGAGAATCCCGTCTACAGTACGGTTCATCGCCTGGTCTCCTTCTTGTACCATCTGACCCGCTTCTTGCACCGCCGTTAACGCTTGTTCCGCGTTTGCGGCAACCATTCGCACCGACTGAGCCATTTCCTGGGCGCGGTCAAGAGCGACGGAAATTTCTTCGGCTTGGTGCAGCGCTTCTTCGGCTAGGGATTGTACCGCCACTTCATTACTGCTCGTGGTATCCGCCACTTGACCCGCCGCTGCTTGCACCTGGGTAACAATTTTCCGTAGGTTAGCAACCGTGGCATTATAAGAGTCTGCTACTGTACCGATTTCATCTTCGGTGACTCGTGCGCGAATGGTTAGGTCACCTTTACTAATCGGGTCTACCTCCTTCAGCAGTTCTAAGGCTCGCTGTTGCAACCCTTCTTTCAGTAGCCGCTGTTCTTCCGCCAGGTTTCGGGTTTGGTCAAGTAGAGTGAGTCGGTCAAGGGATAGTCGCATCTGATCGGCTAAGCGTTGGAGAAAATCAATGTCCCCAGGTTGCCATTCGTAGGACTTTTGGCAGTGGTGAACGCTAAGTAAGGCAAAGGGTTGACCTTGCGACATCAGTAAAACATCCAGGGTAGACTTAACTTCCAGGTTTTCCATAAACTTCAACTGTTCAGGCGCTAACCCGGCGGTGGCAACATTCGTAATTGCCACAATCCCGTCATCACTGTGAGTCGCTAGCTGTTTGGGTGACAAGGGGGGATGTTTGATATTGCTATTGAACGCATGAAACTGACCTGCCGTGACTGATTCAGCCGCCACCTCGCCACTACCATCAGAGTTAAGACGATAGACAATCACCCGGTCAGCTTTATAGATTTTGCGAGCATTGATCACGGCAATGTCGAAAATGTCTTGAATCGCTTGGGCGTCAAAGGAACGGACACTGGTAATCTCTGCCAGCAAGTTTGCCTTTTCTGCTGCCAAGGTTTGTTCCTGCACCAGGCTGCCAAGCTGTTTAGCCATGTCGTTGATGTTTTCTCCCAAGACAGCCATTTCGTCTTCCCCAGCCACGTTTAAACGGGTATCCAAGTCTCCCTGACCAATTTTGGTCACCGCGTCGGCTGCACTCACAATCGGGCGTGTGGCGCGGTTGGCAATGGCGGCGGCTACCGCTGACACCAGCAAAGCGGTGAGCGCTGTACCACTGGCTAGGGCGAGAAGTAACTGGCGCTGCGGTTCAAACGCAATCTCGGTGGGTGTGGCAACCATCGCTGTCCAGGGTAGGTCTTGCACCCCTTCCAGGGTTTGTTCGGGAGCGTAGGCTAACAAGTCTTGACTGTTTGCAACCGTATCCGTTGTCACTGTACTTCCTGACTTGCCTGCGGTTTTCAATTGCTCAAAATCAACAAACACCTCTGAGGCGCTCTTACCCTGCATATCTGGCTGGTTCGATACGAAAATTTCAGCACCGCCCTCAGACAAGTCAAGTAAATAGTATTCGTCACCACCAAACCCGAAGTTGGAAATCAGGTCATCGAGAGCTTCCACAGGCATACGAGATCGGATGACGCCAATGGTTTTACCCGTGGCATCTTTCACGGGTGCAGCCGTGTGAACCGCAAATTCGCCACTGGATTCAGAGATCGTGGGGTTATTGATATAGGGTCCATCCAGTTTAAGAGCAGCTTGAAAGTATTCGCGATCGCTGTGATTCGGTAGAGGATCTCCCTTCGATTGCACAATTACATTGCCCTGGAGATCAAACACAGCAATGCTGTCATAGATTTTGTAGAAATCGATGTAGTTGTCGAGAGTAGCTTGTTTTTGAGCCAGGGTTGTTGATTCAACCAGCTCCGGATCAGTGAGAACTTGCAGACTCGCCAGAATCTGAATATCCCCGTACCGTTCCCGCATGAAACGAATCACCTTATCTTCAATACCTTCAGCACGGGCGATTTTCGCGTTAGCAATTTCTCGAATAACCGCTCGGTCAGCAAAATAGTAGGCGGTGATTCCTGTTACCAGTACAGGAAGCGTACCAATAATGATTGCCAATGCTGTGGCTTTATTTCGCAGATTCAGCCGTTGCCACCAAGAGGTTGATGACTGTGGTTTGGGAATGGTTTGAGTCTTTGCCTTGTATCCTCCCCCATCAGGTTCTAGTCGTTTGAGAGCGTTTGAGGTTTGAGTAGAAAGGCTGTGATCAGAGAGGGGATAATCCTTGAGTGCTGAACCATTATCATTCGGTGTCAGCTTGGAAGTAGCACCGTTATTATTTGTGGAGTTTGTATTGGATGATGTTTGAGTCATGATATGAACCTCATCGTTGAACATCAATAGGGTACGAGAGATACTACTCAACTCATCCGCAAGCCAAAATAAAGCCTTGCGTTGGGTTAAGCAATACCGAATAGTGCTATGAAATTAAGCGGAATTTTTGGGGTTATATTTGTCAGCCGTCGTTAATTGGCTGATTTTGAGAAATGTTTGATAGACGCAACTCTTGGCTGAAAGGATCTGGCTAACTTGACACCTCGCCAGTTTGACAAATGACAAATGACAAATGACAAAATTTACTGAATTTTGGGCATGGCTTCGGTAATAGCTGTGCCATCGAGAACGGCTAACATCTCACCACTTGATTTCACCCAATATCCCCGCAAAAAAGGAGCAAGTTCGGGAGTAACTGGAGCAGAAGGTGGGGATTGAATCCCATCAGGATTGCACCACTCCATATCTTCGACACGGTTAACCACAAGTCCCAGCATCTGGCTTTTGACTTGGGTAGAGGTTTGTGACGGGGAACGAGTATGTAACACAATTGCTGTGTAATTTGAAGCACCGGTTATCTGCTGATACCACGGCGTGAGTCCCACGAGATGTCCGATATCCACCATCCAAAGAATCTCACCCCGCCAGTTATACACACCCATCACCCAAGCGGGTGTATGAGGGATGGGTACAATCTGACCAATCGGAATATGTAACACCTCCGTCAACTGTCTAACTGACAACAAAGCCGTTGTATCGGGTAGCAGATGAAACCGCAAAAACTGTTCTGTGTCGCTAGCTACAGATGCAGGCGATCGCGGCTGGATCGGCATGGACGATGATAAGCGGTTTTGAGTTGATAAAGTGTCAGACATCGTAAGGAAGTATGTAGTAGGCACTTTAGTGCCATTAGTATCAACTTAAAGTAAAGAACTCTTAGAGCGGGGGTGTAGGGGCGGGTTTTACAGATAACATTTTGCACCAAACTGATAACTTGAATAAACCCGCCCTTCAAAAGAGCTTATTCGCACTAAAGTGCTGACTACGAACCGTTTTAATTAGGGACGAATGAGCTGTTTAACTGTTCGGACAAGCTCATTTTGATCCACGGGTTTAGCCAGGTAAGCATCTGCTCCCTGTTTCATGCCCCAAAATTTATCCATTTCGCCTCCTTTTGTCGAACAAATAACGACGGGAATATTGCTCGTTTCAGCCGCCGTTTTTAATTCGCGGCAGACTTCAAAACCACTGCGACCCGGTAGCACGATGTCTAAAATAATCACATCCGGTTTTTGCGTGCTAATTTTAGCCAAAGCCTCTTCGCCACTATGGGCAACCAAGACATTGATACCACCTTGCTGTAAGCAACTGGTGATAATTTGCATATCCGTTGAGGAATCTTCAACAACTAGAGCTGTTCCCATGGTAATTACCTAATGAATACAAAAGAAATTGGTCAATGATAGTTATTGTTGACTTCATTTTTGCTCATCCTAGAAGTAAGGATGAACGATGAAGAATCAATAAACACCCTGTTTGATATGTTTGTGGAGTACCGTGAGCAAATTCCTGGAATTTAAAGGTTTGCTCAGGAAATCCGAGGCTCCAACAAATTTGGCGTGAAGTCGATCCGCTGCCCCATCTTTTCCGGTTAAAAAGACAATGGGTGTGTTTTGGAAACAGGACAGTTTGCGTAATTGAGTACAAAGCTCATATCCGTTGACATTTGGCATCACCAAGTCTAAAAAGATTAGATCAGGTTTGCGTACCAAAAGGGTGGGAATGGCTCGCAAGGCATTTTCTACACCAATAAATCGGTAACCTGCCGCCCCGATTACTTTTTCCATGGTGTGAATCACCCAACGACTGTCATCTACACAAGCAACCAGGGATTTAGTTGAGGTTGCGTTTGCGCTTGTGAGCGGTGTTTTCGGCACATTCGCTTTTCCAGAAGTGGGAGTAATACCCGTGGGATAAGCTTTAACCTTCTCTTTCCCTGGCTCTAAGACGCGCCGTGGCAAGACTTGCCGTGGCGAGACGTGCCGTGGCTCGTCTCTACTTTTTTCTCGGCTTTCCTGCTTGTCAGCACCAACATTTTCTCTATTCCTTAGAGTATTGGGAGTGGGTGCTGGTAAATCGGGAATATTAGTCAGTTTTACCCAGCCTGATTTCAGGTAAGGCATTAACGCTTGAGCAATGTCCACAACATGCCGACGCTGTTTTACGGCTAAGTCACGCAATGTATGGTGTCCGTCGAGTACGTTAGTTAACGTTTGGTAAACTTCGGCGGAACGGTTGTTTCGTAACTGTTCCGGTTGTTTAATAACCGGAGCTTGATTGGGAGAATAATCCGCAAGCTGGGCATTGTGCCAAGTTTGCCACAAAGATTGGACTTGTGCGATCGCTTGATTAATTTCAATCAAAACCAGTTTCGTCGGTAACGAATAATTATGCTGGATTTGATGGGTTACTTGCTTCGCTTGCGCGATATCGAATACAATCTCAGTCAGCACCGCACGAATCATATTGGCGGCTTGTTCGGGAGTGATTCGTCGCTGCTTGACCCATAAACACAATAGCTGATAGTCCCAGCATTTTTTCACATTGATACTGGCAAGATCACGCCCAATTGTGTCAGGATGAGTCAAAACTTGAGGGCAGTGAATGGCTAAATTCCGTTGCCACCGTCTCACCGGATGCACTCCTCCTGTTGCATAAAGGATACCGCCTAGATGCAAAAAAAAGATCCATTGGTGTCCCTTTGGAGCGTTCAACACCAGTTCACCGCTAAACTGAAATCGCTGCAAGGTTCTAAGAGACCGAACTTGCTCTAGGGAAGAGAGCGTTGGAGTTGAGATTACAGAGGGAATTTGTCTAGCCGTCATCGGTTTTTTGCTATGACTAAGGGTTTAACAAAAGCCGGAAATGTCTAATAATTTCGGTGTTTTATACCCGCGTTAGACTTCAGTCGCTTTTGAAGGGAACATCACCCTGAAACCTTAGTTAGACAAAGTTTTTTCGTCTAAAAAAGACTATCTTTGTCAACTCTCAGAAGATTTTGAAATTTCTCTATCAGGGAACTAAACAGGAGTGCAATCACTACAGCGCTCTGAGCGATATCAGACCTAGAATTGTAGATGCTGGTCTGATCAATGAACACCCTGTATCCCTACAATTAAGCTTGGAGTTCTTCAGCGTTATGCCATGAAGCCGTTGGCGCATTCAGTCATCCAAAACCTTAGAGATTCAAAATTAGTCAATCGCGAGTGGTAGAAGTCCCTACTTGGCTCAACTCTTTTTGGGGAGAATTAAAATGTGCAGTTGGTTGGTTTGGCACGTTTGACTCCTGATCGGTCAGAGTTGAGTTTTTCGGCGTTGTCTTACACGTTAGACAACCTGTAATACAGACTAACTTACTTCCGTATGTTTGTCTAGAGGACTCGGAGATGAATTGACTATTTCAGGTGATTTTTCGACAAAGCTTTACAAAAGACTCAGTTTCCTAAAGTTCAGATTAGTCCTGAGTCAGAATTGCTTTAGAAATACTAGGTAAATTAACTTAATCTATAATTCCCCTTAACCTTGACCATTGGTTTCAATAGCGGGGTAGACTCCAGGCATTAAAGAAGTAATTTTTTTATCTATTCAAGATATTATTTATAATTCAACAACATTGGAATCTTGGATTATTTTTGCTCGGTGTATTATTAATGTATCTTTACATTAAAGGATAAAAAAATGGGGGAAATTACTGATATAGCAGAAAGGGGAAGCAATGTAGAGACGTGCCATGGCACGTCTGGGAGCAGGGGAAGCAGAGGGAGTGATTTCCTAATCAACAAAGGACCAATGACCAATGACCAATGACCAATGACCAATGACCAATAACGAAATTTGAGTGTGTAGGGGCGGGTTTAGGGACTTCCGTCTCGCTGTTAATGATAACCTTTGGTTCAAAACCCGCCCTGACTACTGATTACGTTTTACGACATCTATCCTTCACTCAAATTCATTTGACCTCGAAATCCTGTAACAATGCGACTACCATCTTTAAGGATATGAATCTCCATTTGATCAGAAGCCCAGGTGATTTGGTCTTTTAATGCCGGATTAAATACACGAACGCGCTGATTTCGAGAGGAGACGGGTGAATCGGGGGAATTAATAGCCAAGGATTCAACAAAGGGACCATCGACTAAAATATCCAGTTGTCCTAATAACTCTTGTGCGCCTGGAGGAGCATCAGGTGATTGCAGTTCCCCTAACGTAAATCCACTAAATGACATGATATTTAACCCCGCCGCTTTGAGCTTCTTCGCTAACTGTGCTAGGGCTGGCGCTTGCCAAAAGGGTTCTCCACCAGAAAAGGTGACTCCTTGATTGCGGGGATTGGACAAAATTTTATCCGCTAATTCATCAACAGCAATTAACTGGTTAATTTCAAAAGACCAAGATGCTGGATTGAAACAGCTTGCACATTCTCGGTTACATCCTTGTACCCAAACCACAGCGCGACAGCCAGGACCATTTACTTCTGACTCGTCAACGTATCCCATAATATTTAGATATCCAGGAGGAATATCATTTGTTATTTGTCCTTTGTCATTGGTCATTGGTCATTCTTCAATGATATTGACAACGCTTTCACTCATTCGGGGCGGGTTTTGAACAAATGTTATCTTCAACAGCGAGACGAAAGTCCCTAAACCATCCGTGTCAACTTAAGCTCAACCCCTTACCCCCAGCCCCTCTCCCACGCCAGCCCTCACCCCCAGCCCCTCTCCCAAGCTTGGGAGAGGGGAGCAAGAGGAGAGTAAGAGAATCCGGTTCCCCTTCTCCCCAGGTCCGGAGTTGGGGTTAGGGGATGAGGGGGAAATGTCGAGGAGTAGATAAACACAGCTTAAAACCTTGCCCGCATGGGTTTTCTACCTTAAAGTTGACACCAATAGTCCCTAAACCCGCCCCTACAAACCAGGTTCCCTCGAACGCAGTGAAGGGTCAACACTCAACACTTTTTTACCGTGGAGCGCATCGAACCGGGATAGTGGTCGCATCTTGTATTTTAGCGGCAAAGGCTTGTAAGACATCCCCACTCACTTGCTTTAATTGTTGTACAGGATAGGGACGTGATTCGGTAGGGGTATGATTACCACGTCCATCCAGTTGATGGGTTAAGGGTTTAGGGCGGGTGGGGGTGTTGAGTTGAATTTCATCGGGATGTAGCGATCGCACTAATTGCATGTAAGCGTCTTGACTGGGCTGACTCGGTGGGGTTAACAGCATCGTTTGTATCCCTATATGTCCTGGATATCCCTGACGAAATTCCTGGATACCTGTCCAGATTTTGAGCCAATCGACTTCCATGACAGGACGATTGACACGCTGTAGTTGATCAGGATTCACCGCATCGAGTTTAACTGAGACTTTATCCGCCAAGGCTAACGCCGCCTGCACGTCTCGATCACCTAAAAGCGTGCCATTTGTCAAGACTAAGACAGGCTTGTGAGTCATTTCCTTAACCTGGGAAATAATCTCAGCCAGGTTGAGGGCTAGAGTGGGTTCGCCATTACCACTAAGGGTTACCACATCTACATCCCAAGGGGCAAACGCTTGTAAATCTTGGACAATTTTTTCGGTAGGGACAAAAACGTGACGTTGAGTGGTGCGAACTTGAATTTCCCCTAACTGACAATAGACGCAGTTAAATGAGCAAGTTGATTGGAGTCCAATGGGATCAATACCCAGCGATCGCCCGTAGCGCCAAGATGTCACTGGACCATAAACGGAGGTGAATGTGGCGGTTGATTGAGTGGTCATAATTTTTCCTCCCGTATTAGACGGGGATTCCTCACATCGGTTGCAATGAGAAGTTTTCTCTATTGTCTCTCGGTTTTTTTCGTGCCGCTACTCAGTGGCGACCGTTTGCCATTCTAATATGACCACTGAGGGAACACTCAGGCTGGTTGTGCGATCGCCCTTCATCGGTAGAGACAGCGTAACCCCTATAGACATCGGCAATTCAGACAACACGTCTTTGATATTATACTCACCCACATTCGCTGCTGGGGATTGGTCGGCGAATAGATCCTCAGCCTTTAAGACTTTACCCGTATTCGTCGTAATCTTTAAAGGCTGGGGATGAGCAAATTCTGCAACCCCAGGAAAACCAACCAAACGCAGGCTAATGTCTTTAGCTTCACCTGCTTTCACCCGTTTGAATAATACGATTTGCCACGATTGACCCGTTTCATCCTGCAAGGTATGGCGAGATTGATACAGCATCTGTCCGGGGGCTTCTTCGATTTGGCGGATAGAAGCGACGGCTGAGGGAGGGGTAACGCTTCCCCAACCGATAAACATCAGCAGGACAAATGCACCCAGTAACAGTAGCCTCGATAGCCATCGTCGCATCCCACACCAGATAACGATTGTGGAGTTTGAGCTTTTAAGTTTTGATTGTGCCATTTTTGATTGATTCAAAGGATAAATAGGGTTAGACAAATGACAAATGACGTTCTCTACCTTGAACTGTCATGCCAACTTTAATGGAATGTCACGCTCCTGGTATGCTGGTGGGCAATGCCCACCCTACGGCATATCAATGGTTTTGGCGATTTCACAGTGCTTATTGAGCGTGCCATTCAACTTTAATGCATAAGCTGTCACGCATTTAAGTTGGGAATGGGTAGCGAGTAAGAGGCTCGCACTCCAAGGATTTCGTCATGATTGACATTAAGGTTTAAATGCCAAACAGCATAACAGCTTAAGGAGTTAGCGCCTCTTGTAATCCTTGCTGAACATCAGGTAGAAATACGGCATACATTCCTCGTAAGTCACCAACATTAAAGTCAAAGGCGCGGTCTTGAGGATAGTTTTGTTGGACAAATTCAGGACGGGAATCTTTCGCACCATGGCAAGCAAGACAACTGGCTTCTACATTAATCCGCCGATAGTAGCGTGTCCCTGAAACGCCATTGAGCGTTTCCCGTTGCCAAAAGCCGATTAACTGAGGATTCTTTTCCAACTGAGCGAGTGCCATTTTAGACTGAAGATTATCTGGAGCATGGGCAGGGTTACGGTATTTAGTCGCGATTTGTTTCACTAGCCAGCCATTGTCTTGACTAAGTTTTTTGGCTTTCATCCCCACCGGCTTGCAGACTTGTTGCATCGTCTGGAGGGTGGGTTCCTCGGTTTGACCTTCCAGGGTAGAGGCTAAACCAGACCGCATTGCGTCTAGGTACTCAACTTCCTGGACGGCTTTGGCTAATTCAGCCGGGTCAGTTTGGGCATTAGCCGCTAGAGGATACCCACTCAAGACCATCATGCCAATCAGGATGCCGAGGACAATTTTGCTGAGAGATTTCCATATCATGAGCACTCTGAACCTTTTGATTTCGTTAGTTGCTTGTTATGTTAATTGAGTATATATTTAATTGGCGATTAAGTAAATATGGCGAAGACGTGATTGTCCCTAATTTCAGGAAAGAGGGCATTTGCGCCGAAAACAAGCTCATCGCTATTCGGCTGTTGTTGAGGCAGTAACTGGGGAAGGAAGATAAAGACGCAGGGGAATGTCCCAGTTGGCATCAAGCGTAACCGAGAGAGGTTTCAATTAGTCAGGCTTGCGCTATCCTAAAGAAGAGTTAGCCACTAAGAATGAAGTTCTAGGAGGAATGTATTATAGCTAACAAAGACAAGCAACGAATCAACCGTCAAATCAAGTCTCCTCAGGTTCTCTTGATTGATCATGAGAATAACAATCGCGGTTTGACTGATACTCGTGAGGCTCTACAACTGGCGAAAGATGTAGGTCTGGACTTGGTGGTAGTCTCTGAGCGTAAAGATGCTCCCGTGGCAAAAATTTTGGACTACGGGAAACATCAGTACCAACAAAAGAAACGCCAACGCCAAAGCTCTAAACCAACGCTCAAGGAAGTTAAACTGCGTCCGAATGTGGGCGAGTCTGATTACAGCTTACGCATCAATCGAGCTGTTGAATGGTTAAGCAAAGGCGATTCCGTAAAGTTTCAGGTGCGTCTGCGGGGTCGGGAACATCAACATCGCGATCGCGCCACAGAACTGCTGGAGCGCGTGGTGTCTGATCT
Source organism: Coleofasciculus sp. E1-EBD-02 (assembly GCF_040218245.1). NCBI lineage: Bacteria > Bacillati > Cyanobacteriota > Cyanophyceae > Coleofasciculales > Coleofasciculaceae > Coleofasciculus > Coleofasciculus sp. E1-EBD-02. The sequence continues at coordinate 76,247 of NZ_JAVJQN010000267.1, forward strand.
GGGTGAAGTTGGCAAAGTTCAGTCTTTTGATCGACGAGCATTGGTTGTTCAGATCGTTCCATCCTAGCCTAGCTTTAACCCAAGGTGGTTGGTGAGATGAGTGCTTAATAAGCGTGGCATTCATCCCAGATTAGTGTTACGGTGTAGAAAACGTTCCTACTATCTGCTAATGTCTAATCGCCCCCAACATATTTCAAACCTTAGCGGGATATGAGGTGATCAGCATTGGGTTAACCTGATAAAGGTGAGCTAGTAGGATGTTGAACTTAGGAGGAAAGTCTTATCGCTAAGAAACAGAAACAACTGATTAACCATAAAATCAAATCACCTCAGGTTTTGTTGATTGACCATGAAAACAACAATCGTGGCTTGACAGATACCCGTGAGGCATTACAAATCGCTAAAGATGCGAGTCTGGATCTAGTCGTCGTCTCTCAACGTAAAGACGCTCCCGTGGCAAAAGTTTTAGACTATGGGAAACATCAATACCAGCAGAAAAAGCGCCAACGCCAGAGTTCCAAACCAACACTTAAGGAAGTCAAGTTACGTCCCAATGTGGGTGACTCCGATTACGGCTTACGCATCAAAAGAGCGATTAATTGGTTGGATAAAGGTAATTTAGTCAAGTTTCAGGTGCGTCTGAGAGGACGAGAACATCAGCATCGCGATCGCGCCAGGGAACTACTAGAGCGTGTGATTGATGACCTCGGCGAAGCGGGGAAAGTCCAGTCTTTTGATAAGCGATCGCTGATTGTTCAGGTGGCTCCCGCCTAGATTAGCTTTTCAGTCAGGGATCAATAAGATTATCTATTGGCAGTTGCCTGGGATAAACCAGGCAGCTTTCTGCTATGTAATATTTTATCTTTACCTTCTAGTGCAGCGCGGCGGAAATATGTGAGCAGCTTTGTAGGTGTGGAGGAGCTGGGGGAGCTGGGGGAGCTGGGGAAGCTGGGGGAGATATTAGCTGTTCAGTTATTTCTGCCTTCTTGCACTAGTAGTTGACCCAACCGTGGTTTTCAACCCAATGAACCCATAAACCCATAGCTAAAATGCAACTACGAACTCACCAAAAGAACAAGGACACGGCAATGCCGTGTCCCCACGATATCACTGATGTTCTAGAATAATTACGCGATCGCCATAGCGGGTTCGTGCCAACGCCCAACGGCTTTACCAATCACTGCCATTTCTTGGACTAAGCTATCAAAGCGATCCGGTGTCAGGGATTGGGGTCCATCAGATAAGGCTTTAGCTGGATTAGGATGAACTTCAATCATCAACGAATCCGCCCCGGCTGCGATCGCGGCTTTTGCCATTGAGGGTACATACTCAAACCAACCCGTACCATGACTGGGATCAATCATGATCGGCAAATGGGTGAGCGATCGCAATACGGGTAACACCGATAAATCCAGTGTATTCCGGGCATACTTCCGGTCAAACCCCCGGACACCCCGTTCACAGAGAATCACATTAGGATTCCCGCCAGCTAATACATACTCCGCCGCCATTAACCATTCATCAATGGTTGCCGACATTCCCCGCTTCAACAACACCGGTTTATCCTGTGCGCCTACTTTTTTCAACAGGGCGAAATTCTGCATATTGCGGGCACCGACTTGCAGCACATCGACTACCTCGGCAATTTTATCCACATCGGCTGTATCCATGACTTCGGTAATGATCCCCAAACCCGAAGCCTCCCGTGCGGCGGCGAGTAAGCCTAAAGCGCTTTCTCCATGTCCTTGGAATGAATAAGGCGACGTCCGAGGCTTATAAGCACCTCCCCGCAAAAACTTAGCGCCCGCCGCTTTTACCCGACGCGCCGTTTCCACAATCATCTCCTCGTTTTCTACCGAACAGGGACCAGCTACCAGCACCACGGGATGCTGCTCTCCAAAGTGAACAGCTCCATCGGGTGTTGATACTACAACTTCGCCAGCTTCCCCGTGACGATATTCGCGGCTTGCCCGTTTAAAGGGCTTCTCAACCCGCAGCACTTCTTCTATCCAGGGGCTAATTTCCTGAATTTGCAGCGGATCTAAAGCTGCCGTTTCACCGACTAGACCAATAACAACCTTGTGTTTACCAACAATCGGTTCAGGCGTTAGACCCTGTTCGCTGAGTTCCTGACTAATGCGATCGATTTCGGCTTCTGGAGAGCCGACTTTCATGACTACAATCATAAGTTTTAAGGTTTAAGTTTTCAATGTGATTGAGGAAGGGATAGGTTTTGACCCTTCGCTTTTTTAATCAGGCATGGTGTGTGAGTTCACTCTCCCTACTCCCCCTGCTTCCTCTGCTCCCCCTGCGTTCCTAGAAAAAAAGAGCTAACTTTTTTTAGCCTCTCTCGCCTCACGCCATGCTGATGTGAGTCGTCCTAGGTTGGTTGTGAATTCCTGCCAACCCAGTAACGTTCCTGGACTGTCTTCCTCCCAGGATGCTGAAAGAACACCATAGGTTAATCCCAACACACCTAAGCCAAAAAATCCCATACTTACCAGAACCACCGCTACATTGGGTAACTCGATCTCCAGGTTAACCACCGCAAGATAGCTAACCACAAATGAAAGCATTCCCAAGGCTGTTGGAATACCGCAAAGTAGTGCCATACGGCGCACCATACGCTTACTCACCTGATCAGGAATAGTCATCGACTCAGGAGTAGAAGCCTTTGGTTGATCCGGTTTAGCTGGGGATTTCGCCTTAGCTTTATTCGCTACAGGTTTAGCCTGTGATTTCGACTTTTTTTTTCGCTTTTGGCTCGGCTCAAAAGGTAAAGGGTTGCGGGAGGGTTCGTCAGACATAAGCTTTAGTCGGTGTTTATCCGCGAATACCTAAGCGCTTAATCAAGGCTTGGTAATGTTCAGGATTGCCTTCACGCACATAACTTAATAAGCGTTTGCGCTGACCAATCATCTTTAATAATCCCCGACGGGAGGCATGATCCTTTTTATTGGCTTGCAGATGTGTACTCAAGCGACTAATGCGATCGCTGAGCATGGCGATTTGCACATCTGCCGAACCCGTATCGGTGTCGTGAATCTGATAGCTGTCAATAATTTCTTGTTTGCGTTCTTGGGTTAAAGCCATGGATAAATGTTCATTGGTATGATCCAGCAGTTTTTGATCATATCATTTTTCATGATTCATGGTATTCGCTCGTGGTATTCGCTCGTCGAGAAGCAAGCTAGATGGTTCATAATTAACGGTTTGAGCGACGAGTATCCAGCCACTGCTGGAGTATGATAGCTGCGGCTTTGCGGTCGATCAGAGCTTTATGGCGAGAGGGCGATCGCTTCTCAGCATGAAGTAACTGTTCGGCTTCAAAAGACGTTAACCGCTCATCCACATATTCTACGGGTAATTGTAGGGCAGCGCTCAAGCGACGGGCATATTTTTGCACCTGTCGTGCCTGGAATCCCAGCGTCCCGTTCATCGAATAGGGTAATCCAACCACCAGAACTTGAACGTCGCGTTGTTCGACGAGTTCTCGGAACTGGGATACATCCTGCTCAAAAGATGTTCGCTTGATTGTGGTTAAACCTGTAGCAATTAAGCCAGTACCATCGCATCCGGCGACACCAATTCGCTTACTGCCAACATCCAAGCCTAAGGCTGAGATTTTCTGCATCACATAAGTAGGTGGACACCATTAAAGTTAAACCTGGAGATCGTCATCGTATTCGCGTGAGACTCCGGGTGAGCGCGAAGCAACCCGGAGAGGGATAGCGGTCAAATCGACCCTTAAGGGCAAGGGGAGATTTGACAATCCAGTTGAAGGCACGACAATTAACCCCGTGCTTCGCTGCAACAACTGGACTTTTTTGGCGGTAAACTGTCCTAATCGTTTCCAGTTAACGTCACTAACTGAAACTTGTTTTTTGGTGTCTCCAGAACACCAGCCGATGTAAGTCTTTCCAGCTTTTTCGGCTATAACCTTGTCACCTTTTCTGAAGCCATGGCGGGTAACTGTACCACCGTATTTACGCCGTTTGCCTCCTTTTGATGGAACACACAAGTGTAACTGTCTACGGCTAATTGGCGGTCTACGGATTATCGCAAACGGTGCCGATGTGATTTGAACATCCCCACACCAGCGCCCATGTTTTGCATTATTCGAGTACCACTCTCGCCATTGAGTGAATTCAAACGCCGCCAAGGTAACACCATCAACAGCATGGGTTGCAGGTGTCTGTTGGTCCTTGTTTTTCTTGTCTTTGGCTAACCCTAGCCACTGTCTAAGCTGGCTAGTACCATTACAATTTCTTTCCCATCCTTGGTGAGTCGTGACGGGGGCTAGTTCAGACAGCCAAGTTAACATTTGTTGTTGACCGACCATGACTGGAGAAAACCCAACACCAGACCGAGCTGACTTGCGACCGCGGGTTCTGTCCACATCAGCCATGACTAACTCATAGTGAATAGCACTGATGGGGAATAGCTTAAACAGCTCCTTGACTACCCGTAACTCTAGCTGTTTGTTGGCTCGAATAGAGGGTGGTAGCTTTTTTTGTTTGCGGTTATCAAACCTGCCTGGGCGGTGGCATCGTTCATGGTAAGGCAGCTTCCGGTTAATCCGTCTACCTCTCCTTGCTCGACGCATGACACGCCGTAGTTCCATCCGTTCCTTGACTGTCTTAAACGGTAGGACTAAATGGGTCCACCAGAGGGTGACTTGATTTGATTGAACCCCAATCCCCGAATAACTTTTACCAGGGTCTATCCCTACCGCTATGGGCTGGGTGTTTTCCTCTGTTTCAAAGGTTAGCTGAATGACAAAGCATTCTAAATCGTTGTGTACCACCTTGGCTTTACCCTCCTTTAGCCAGCGTCTAGCGCGGCTAGGTTTGGTAGGCATTAAAGGCTTGCCCGACTTTGATAAAACTGGTACTCGTAGCATAGAGATAATCCTCACGAGCGAGTAAAGTATTTAGTCCCTTCCCGCCATCTCGGTTAAGATGTCTTGACTTAACAACAGCCCGACAAAAGGCTTTAGATTTGATCCGGACTAGGGAAGTATCCGGGTGTCTGTACCAAACCGAGACTCAATGCGGTATTCAACGGTTTTAATTGTAATTTGTCTTACAATCCCCACGCTCCACGTTAGTAGCGTGGGGTTGTTGAATCCACAACTCAAAACTCCCCTACTTAGTATCTGTCGAGTTGGCTGGCGGTGGAATATCCTTCTCTTTCGACTTCTGTTTCGATGAAGAATTGGCTCCATTTGTTTTAGAAACGGCGTTAGGTTGTTTGGAGAGGGATTCCCACCAGGACATACGGCTGGGGATGGGAGTACGGGCTGGCTGGAGTCCCTGAAGCACTTCTGATAACTGTAACCCTTCTAATTTCTTGGCTTCCCGGATTTTATGCCAGACTGAACGAGACATGAGCAGAGTATGCTCGATTCTCTGAGCCTCTAACTGTTCCAGGTAGTCTTCTCGTTCCGGTTGATAGTCGGCTGAAGCCAGATGCAAAGACTGGGCAGGATATTGTTGGGTAATCCGCGCCATTTGTGAGAATAACTCTGGATACAGGCAAGTGTAGGCAGGGTGAACAGTGAGCTGGGCTTCGTGTGCTTGACTCCCATCTCGGCAAAGGGTGAGTTGAAAATAACCAATAGCTGCTTTGCGCTGGGATTCAAACACATAAGCATTGATAACTTCAGTGCGATTGAACCACTGCTGTAGCGTCGAGACTAGCGATCGCATAAATCCTGTCTTAAAATCCTCGATATGACGGTCAAACACTTGACGCACTAACGGAGGCATGGACGCCGTATCTAGCTGATACAATAGTTGAGCATCAGCATTGCTCACCGGGAGCAAGTTGGGTAAATCGGGTTCGCGATCGCCTAGTTTAGCTAAGGTTTGAGCAGAAATTGACCAATATGTCAATTGCGCTAGAGGTTGAAATCCATTACGCCGATACAGTGCCAGGGTATCTTTATTGTGGATATTGACTTCTAGTAACCAGGTGCGGGCTTCCCAGATAGTCTCGAAGCAATGGCGTAAGAGTGCCGAGCCGGTTTCAAGTTTGGCGGGTTTATTAATGGATTCACGAGACGGATCGGGAGCAACTAACACCTGTTCCACGCGCCAAGTACTGCGAGTCCGATTAAAGGGCGACACTTTAATTAATCCTCGCAGCCGCTGAAATTGTTCAGCTACATAGAAACAAAAATCATACTGGCAAGGATTCGGAAACCAATTCAAAACCATCAGCAGCCCATACCAGCGTCGAACTTGCTGTAGTTGGCGGATGAAAGTTAACGAGCAGCTATTACACTCCGTATCTGTGGCTTGAGTCGTAAGCTGCTCAATTCTCTCCAAATCGCCGTATTGAATGGGGCGAATGACAGTCTTCGCGTTTTCCGGAACAGGTGAAGTCATGTTGAGTAAAGATGCTAGGAAGCCAACAGCAGACAAGACCAAGTTTTTTGCACTGTAGTATACAGTGACAAGATTCAAGTTACTGTCCTGCCAATATATTAACGATTTTCCCACTCTGTTCATCCCCAGTTGGGGAGAATAGGGGAGCTGGGGGAGCTGGGGGAGCTGAGGGAGCTGAGGGAGCTGGGGAAGCTGAGGAAGCTGGGGGAGCTGAGGGAGCTGAGGGAGCTGGGGGAGCCTGTAAAGACAAAAATTAAAATTAGAGCTGATCAGAGCCGTATTGCCTCACCCCCTTACCCTATCTCCTTCATCATTCAGATGGCGGCACTAGGGACTTTTTTCGTAAACATTTGTAAACTATAAATCATTGCTGCTTGTATACTCGCAAACAACCATTGCCTTGCCGCATCTGAATCGGAATGCTGCGTCTTGCTACTAAGACAAGTCTGGGGTTTTCACCATTTTAGGAGTTTTTCATGAACCAACTGATCAAAATTGAGCGCTCTTTGTTGATAGGTCATATCGGGGCTATGGCATTTGGACTGGCAGGGCTACTGCTGGTGTTGCCTCACCCCGAATGGATTATGAGTTTACCGCCACAGGGACAAACCCTATTTCAATGGTCTATGGCTGGGGGTGGAGTCGTCTACATTATTTTAGGAGCAGCAGCCGTTGCAATTTATGCCTACCGAACTCTGGGACTGTGGCAATGGTTGACGTTCATGATTCCTGCTATTGTCATTTCCTTGACCAGTGAACTCCTGGGAACGAGTACAGGTTTCCCCTTTGGACACTATGGTTACTTAAGTGGCTTAGGCTATAAAATCGCAGGTCTTGTGCCGTTTACAATTCCCTTATCCTGGTTTTATTTAGGATTGGTGTCTTATCTATTGGCTCGTGCGGGGTTAGAGAGTAGAGTGGCGACGAATCAATCAGTTAGTTGGTGGCGTCACTTGGGTGCGATCGCGATCGGTGCTGTTTTACTGACATCGTGGGACTTCGTTCTTGACCCCGCCATGAGCCAAGCCTCTGTCCCTTTCTGGTTATGGGAACAACCCGGTGCCTTTTTTGGGATGCCCTATCAGAATTTTGCGGGTTGGTTAGGAACAGGTGCTGTCTTTATGGCTGTCGCGGCTTTATTTTGGCAGAAAACGCCAATGGCATTGTCTAGACGCCAATTAGGATTGCCCTTAGCCGTTTACCTGAGCAACTTTGTCTTTGCGGCTGTGATGAGTATCGGTGCTCAAATATGGGTTCCGATTGGCTTAGGGATCGTGTTAGGCGTTGTTCCCGCCGTGGTATTGTGGCAGATGGCAACAGTGACACCGACACCTAACACCCTCGAACAAGGACAACGCGATCGCACTCCAGAGGCGAAAGTGCCTGTAGCGTCTATTAAGTAATTTGTCATTTGTCATTTGTCATTTGTCATTTGTCATTTGTCATTTGTCATTTGTCATTTGTCATTTGTCATTTGTCATTTGTCATTTGTCATTTGTCATTTGTCATTTGTCATTTGTCATTTGTCATTTGTC